>JBELHJ010000020.1:0-39424 GCA_042091495.1 Bacteroidota bacterium | reverse complement strand
GTTAATAAGAATGCTACTGCTTTAAATAATTTTTTCATAATTAATAAAATTTAGTTACATGACAAATCTATGTATTTAAATTTTTAACCACCAAATAAAAAGGGGTAATGTGTCAATTTTTATCATATTAAAAATTTTACCCCCCTTTTTTTAGGGGGTATTAAAATTTATTATAAAAATTATCCTTTTTGTTAACTTTTAATGAGGTTATCTTGGTATAAATCAGTTTTTTATGAAAAAAATGTATTATAATTCTTCAGGCATTGAGAACTTTTTTAAGTATTGATAAAATAATTGCACATATTTTGTAATTGTCTAAAATTATTATCCATTAATTTAAATAATAGTAAAAATGAAATGACTCATTGGAATTAAGACCTACTTGTAGGTAACTTTACATTCTCGATTATTTAAAAGTCTAACTAATTTAAAAACTATAATATGTTGAAAGATCAAGGTTTGTATCTGTCTGACTATGAGCACGAAAACTGTGGTGCAGGGTTTATATGTAATTTAAATGGAGAACGTTCTAACCAAATCATTCACAGTGCTCTAGAGATATTAGTTAAACTTGAACATAGAGGGGGTGTTAGTGCAGATGGTAAAACAGGTGATGGTGCTGGGCTTCTTATAGACATACCTCATCAATTCTTTAAAAGAGTATGTGAGTTTGACTTACCACAACCAAGAGATTATGCTGTTGGGATGATATTCTTACCTAAGCGTTCTAATCAATATGATTTTTGTAAAATTACTTTAGAATCTGAATTAGCAGCTCAGGGATTAGATGTTCTTGGTTGGAGAACGGTTCCTGTAGATTCAACACAGCTTGGTGAAATCGCTTTAGAATCAGAACCTCACATTGAACAAGTCTTTATCTCAAAATCAGAGACTTCAGATGAGTTTAAATTTAAAGCATCATTATATGCTGCAAGAAAAATTGCAGAACATACTATATGGAATTCAAAAATGTCTGATGCTGAGCATTTTTATATTTCAAGTTTATCACTCACTACATTGATATATAAAGGTATAATTATGCCAGAGGATATTGGTAATTATTATTTAGATCTTCAACAGTCTGATTTAGTTACGCGTTTGGCTTTGGTTCACCAGAGGTTTTCAACCAACACAATGCCAAAGTGGGAGTTGGCTCAGCCCTTTAGATTTATATGCCAGAATGGAGAAATAAATACTTTAAGAGGAAATGTGGGGCGCATGCGAATGCGTGAAGAAATTATGAAATCTGATCTTTTTGGAGATCAAATTGATCGTTTGTTTCCTATAATACTTCCAGGTAAATCAGATTCTGCATCTATGGATATGGTTGTTGAGTTACTCACTCTAACAGGAAGATCTCTTCCGGAAATTATGATGATGATGATTCCCGAAGCTTGGGAAAAGCACCAAACCATGTCTGAAGATTTGAGAGCTTTTTATGATTATAGTGCTTGCGTCATGGAGCCTTGGGATGGTCCTGCCTCAGTGCCTTTTACAGATGGCGATTATATTGGTGCTCTGCTTGATAGAAATGGTTTAAGGCCATCACGATATACGTTAACAAAAGATGGGGTTTTAATAATGTCATCAGAGATTGGTGTAGTTGATGTAGCACCAGAAGATGTTGAATTGCATGGGAGGCTCGAGCCAGGAAAAATGTTTCTGGTAGATATGAATGAGGGACGTATTGTTAACGATGAAGAAATTAAAAACAAGATTGTTTCACAGAGACCATACAAAAAATGGTTAAAATCTAACAGATTACATCTTAAAGATGTTCCATATATTGAATCAACATGCACTATTGAGACTATTGATGTTAAAACAAGACAGCGGTTATTTAATTATACTATTGAAGATATTCAAGAAGTAATAACACCAATGGCTCAAAATGCTAAAGAAGCATTGGGGTCAATGGGTATTGATACACCACTAGCTGTGCTGTCAGATCGTCCACAACTTATATCAAATTATTTCAAACAGTTATTTGCCCAGGTGACCAATCCGCCTTTAGATGGAATTAGAGAAGAGATAGTTACAGATATAAGTTTGTCTTTGGGACAAGATCGCAATGTGTTTGATATTACAGAGGAACAATGCCATAAATTAAAAATCCAAAATCCTGTTATTTCTAATGCCGATTTAGAAAAAATCAGAAATATATCCATTAAGCATTTTAAAGCAGAGACCATACTTATTCATTATCCTAAACTAAAAGGGGTAAATGGCCTTGAAGATGCCTTGGAGCGTCTTGTAACATCTGTTGAAAAAGCTATTGATAGCGGTGTAAATATTATTATTTTATCTGATCGAGGAGTGAATCAAGAAAACGCGCCTATACCTTCTTTGTTGGCATGTTCATATGTTCACCATCAAATGAACAGACTAAGAAAGCGTTCTTTTTTTGATATTATCATAGAATCTGCTGAGCCAAGAGAGCCACATCACTTTGCGACTCTTTTTGGATATGGAGCTAGTGCTATAAATCCGTACATGGTTAACGAAATAATCAGAATGCAGGTTAAAGAAGGCTTTATCGAAAATATGGATGAAGATGCTGCGGTTGAGAATTTCAATAAAGCTATTGGAAAAGGATTACTGAAAATCATGAACAAAATCGGGATTTCTACATTACATTCCTATCGTGGATCTCAGATTTTTGAAATTGTTGGATTTAACTCAAAGTTTGTTGAGAAATACTTTCCTTATACCGCTTCTAGGATTGAAGGTGTGGGGTTATATGAAATTGAGAAAGAAGTTAGTTTTAGATATAAAAATGCTTACCCTGATAACAAAATTAATAATAAGTTAGGTTTAAATATTGGTGGTGAGTACCGATGGAGACGAAATGGTGAGCGCCATATGTTTAACCCCATCACAATTGCCAAGTTACAACAAGCTGTTCGTTTAGAGGATCAACATAGTTATGATGTTTACTCAAAAGCAATAAACGAACAATCAGAGAATTTAATGACAATTCGAGGATTGTTTGAATTTGATAATTTGGATCCTATCCCGATTGATGAGGTAGAGCCTTGGACAGAAATAGTTAAGAATTTTAAGACAGGTGCCATGTCATACGGGTCTATTTCTAGTGAGGCTCACGAGAATCTTGCCGTAGCTATGAATAGAATAGGAGGTAAATCAAATTCGGGTGAAGGAGGAGAGGATCGTAAACGCTTTGTTACAGGTGAAAATGGAGAGAGTAGAAACTCAGCAATAAAGCAAGTAGCATCTGGACGATTTGGAGTCACCTCACACTATTTAACCAATGCAAAAGAAATTCAAATCAAAATGGCTCAGGGAGCTAAGCCTGGTGAGGGTGGACAATTACCTGGAGAAAAGGTATTACCATGGATTGCCAATGCAAGAAATTCTACGCCTTTCGTTGGTTTAATTTCACCACCACCGCACCACGATATCTATTCTATTGAAGATTTAGCGCAATTAATTTACGACCTTAAAAATGCGAATAGAGAGGCTAGGATTAATGTGAAATTAGTATCAGAGGTTGGTGTTGGCACTATAGCAGCTGGTGTTGCTAAAGCTAAGGCTGACGTAGTTTTAATTTCTGGTTATGATGGAGGAACAGGAGCTTCTCCTTTAACTTCTCTTAAGCATGCTGGTTTGCCATGGGAGCTTGGGCTTTCGGAGGCACAGCAAACTCTAGTAATGAATGATTTGAGGTCGCGAATCGTTGTTGAATGTGACGGTCAGCTTAAAACAGGTAGAGACGTAGCAATCGCTGCCCTACTAGGTGCAGAAGAATTTGGTTTTGCAACGGCACCATTGGTGGCTTCAGGTTGTATCATGATGCGTAAATGTCATTTAAACACCTGTCCTGTTGGTATTGCAACCCAAGACAAGGAGTTAAGGAAAAATTTTAAGGGAACTCCAGAGCACGTGATAAACTTCTTTTATTTTGTTGCACAAGAATTAAGAGGAATTATGGCACAACTTGGTTTTAGGACTCTTAAAGAAATGGTTGGTCAAACTCATAAAATTAATGCTGCCAAAGCCATAAATCACTACAAAGCTAAAGGCCTAGATTTATCAGCAATTTTACACAGGCCAGATGGTTATAAATCAATGACTGTTTGTAACACTGAAACACAAGACCACAATTTAGATAATGTTCTTGATGTAGATATTCTTAAAGCGGTTCAATTGGCCCTAAATAGTAAAAAATCAATTACCCTTCAATATGATATTAACAACACCAATAGGTCATTAGGCGCTATATTGAGTAATGAGATATCAAAAAAACACGGTTTTATTGGTTTACCTGAGGATACTTTAAACTTAAATTTTAAAGGTTCTGCAGGTCAAAGTTTTGGAGCTTTTGGAGCACCTGGAATAACCTTGTCTCTTGAGGGAAATACAAATGATTATTTAGGCAAAGGACTTTCTGGAGCCAAAGTAATTGTTAAGAAACCAGAAGCGGCTACTTTCAAGGCTGATGAAAATATTATTGTAGGGAATGTTTGCTTATTTGGTGCTGTTAAAGGTGAAGCCTACATTAATGGTATTGCAGGGGAGCGTTTTGCTGTTAGGAATTCTGGGGCTACAGCTGTAGTTGAGGGAGTTGGAGATCATTGTTGTGAGTATATGACAGGGGGTAGAGTTGTGGTTTTGGGTAAAACTGGAAGAAATTTTGCTGCGGGTATGAGCGGTGGAATAGCTTATGTTTATGATCCAGATTCAAAATTTATAAATGGTTTGTGTAATACAGATACCATTGAGTTTGAAACTATGGAAGCCGATGAATTAAATGAACTGAAAAATTTGATTCTATCACATTATAAATATACCTCAAGTATTAAGGCATCTACTATTCTTAATGATTGGGACAAAACAAACAAGTATTTTGTAAAAGTAATGCCTGTTGAGTATAAAAAAGCGCTTAAGCGTTTAGAGACAGAAAAGCAAATCGTTGAAGAAATAACAATATAAGGTTTTGGGAAAAGTTACAGGATTTAAAGAGTTTAAAAGAGCAGATGAACAATATGTATCTGTTAATCATCGTGTTAAAAATTACAATGAGTTTACTGTGCCTTTATCTGATAAAGAAATTACAGAACAAGGGTCTAGGTGTATGGATTGTGGGATCCCGTTTTGTCATAGTGGTTGTCCTCTTGGTAATTTAATACCAGATTTTAATCATATGGTCCATCAAGGTGAATGGCAAAAAGCATCTTGGATTCTTCATTCAACTAATAATTTCCCCGAGTTTACGGGAAGACTCTGTCCTGCGCCTTGTGAGAAAGCATGTGTACTAGGTATTATTGATAATCCAATTTCTATTGAAAATATCGAGAAAAATATTGTTGAACGTGCTTTTAAAGAAGGCTGGATTAAACCACAACCACCTAAAAACAGAACAGGTAAAACGGTTGCTGTAGTTGGTTCAGGTCCTGCTGGTTTAGCTGCTGCACAACAATTAAATCGTGCAGGGCATTTAGTAACCGTTTTTGAAAGAGACGACGAAATAGGCGGGTTGTTAAGATATGGTATTCCAAATTTTAAGATGGAAAAACATATTATTGATAGAAGGGTCGCCATATTAAAAGCTGAAGGAATTTTATTTGAAGTTAATGTCAATGTTGGCGTTAACTATGAAGTAGAAAATTTAAAAGCATTTGACGCTGTTGTTTTGTGTGGAGGTGCAACAAAAAGAAGAAGTTTGCCTGTAAAAGGTATAGAAGCAGATGGTGTTGTTCAGGCTATGGATTTTCTTACACAACAAACCAAAGTTGTGCATGGTCAAAAAATAGAAAATCATGTTATTGCAAAAGATAAAGATGTTATTGTTATTGGAGGAGGCGATACGGGCTCAGATTGTGTAGGTACATCAAATAGGCAAGGTGCAAAATCGGTAACAAATTTTGAAATTATGCCCAAACCGCCAGGTCATAGATCTCCAACTACACCATGGCCATATTGGCCATTACAATTAAAAACATCATCTTCCCATGAAGAAGGTTGTCATAGAGATTGGTTGGTTAATACGAAAGAATTTGTGACAGATAAAAATGGTAAGCTAATTGCATTGAAGACTGTAAAGGTGGAGTGGGAAATGATACCCGGACAACGACCAAAGCTTGTCGAAATTGAAGGATCTGAAAAAACATATCCATGTGATTTAGCATTATTAGCTCTTGGATTTACTGGGCCGGAGAGCACCATTGCAGACCAATTAGGTATTCATTTAGATGGTCGCTCCAATTATAAAGCTGCATATGGAAAATACCAGACCAACGTACCAAATATTTTTACAGCAGGAGACATGAGAAGAGGGCAGTCTTTAATTGTTTGGGCCATCTCTGAAGGGCGAGAAGCTGCAAGACAGGTTGATCTTTTCTTGATGGGAGCTTCAAACTTACCTAGTAAAAATTTAAAAGGTGATTTAGTTGGAATACAATAAAATATTTTAATATAATTATTGCCGAGATAAATATGATTTATGATATTTGTAATACAAGACAATGTTATGCACACTCTAGTAATTATTATTTAAAACAATTATATATTTGGGATATAAAAAGCTTTCCCAACGGGAAGGCTTTTTATATTTTATGATGTTTTTGTAAAATTGAATATCATATTTTTTTAATCATAAACAATTGATTTACAGTAGTTTATGTTAATTTTAAAGCAAGTGGGTTTATTGTTGATTAGAAAGAAATAAATAAAATAAAATAGATAAATAATACTTTTGATAAGTTCTGTAGATTAGAAATTTTTAATGGTGTTTTTGAAGTTATTTATATAAATGAAAGAATTAAATAAACATAGTAAAACAATTACTCAAGATGAATCTCAACCGGCATCACAAGCTATGTTGTATGCAGTAGGTCTCAAAGAAGAGGATATGGCAAAAGCACAGGTAGGAATTGTGTCTACGGGTTACGAAGGTAACCCTTGTAATATGCATCTTAACGGTTTGTCAGAATTGATTAAAAATAGTGTTAATGATGTTAATTTAGTTGGATTAATTTTTCATACAATAGGAGTTTCTGATGGGATTTCTAATGGTACTGAGGGTATGAAATATTCTTTGGTGTCTAGGGATATTATTGCAGACTCTATAGAAACTGTTGCTAATGCTCAATTTTATGACGCTTTAGTTCCAGTAGTGGGTTGTGATAAAAATATGCCAGGAGCTATGATTGCTCTTGCAAGATTAAATCGTCCTGGAATATTAGTTTATGGCGGTACTATAAAAGCTGGTAAATGGAAAGGTGAAGACTTAAATATCGTATCTGCTTTTGAGGCTTACGGAGCTAAACTTGCGGGTAATATTTCTGATGAAGATTACAAAGGTATTATCAAAAATAGCATTCCAGGCCCTGGGGCTTGTGGAGGCATGTATACAGCAAATACCATGTCATCATCAATTGAGGCATTGGGAATGTGTTTACCTTATTCTTCATCTAACCCAGCAGTTAGTGATGATAAAAAAATAGAGGTAATGAAAATTGGTGATGCCATAAAGAACCTCATGGAAAAAGATATAAAGCCTAGAGATATCATGACTCGTAAAGCTTTTGAAAACGCCTTACGATTAATAATGATTTTAGGAGGATCTACAAATGCAACCATGCACATCATAGCTATGGCTAGAGCAGCAGGAGTATCGTTAACATTAGATGATTTCCAAAAATTTGCTGATTCAACGCCATTTATAGCTGACTTAAAACCTTCCGGAAGATGGTTAATGCAAGATCTTCATGATATCGGTGGAATTCCAGCTGTAATGAAGTATTTATTAAAGAAAGGTCTTCTTCACGGAGATTGTATGACAGTAACTGGGAAAACTGTAGCTGAAAATCTTGCAGATGTTCCTGGACTAAAGGACGGTCAAGAAATTATCAGACCAATTGAGAATCCCATTAAAAAAGATGGTCATCTTCAAATTTTATATGGTAACCTTGCTTCAGAAGGTGCTGTTGCCAAAATTACAGGCAAAGAAGGTGATGTTTTTGAAGGTATAGCGAGAGTTTATGAAGACGAGTTTTCTGCGATTGAAGGCATAGGAAAAGAGGTTCAACCAGGCGAAGTTATTGTTATTAGATATTCAGGACCTAAAGGTGCACCTGGAATGCCTGAGATGTTGAAACCTACCGGTGCAGTCATGGGTGCAGGTTTAGGAAAGTCAGTTGCATTAATTACAGATGGTAGATTTTCTGGAGGTTCGCATGGTTTCGTAGTAGGTCATATTACTCCAGAAGCTCAAGAAGGTGGTTTGATTGGAATTGTTAAAAATGGTGATCCTATTCGAATAGATGCCAAAAATAATACTATTGATTTGTTAATCGATGAGCAAGAAATTGCTCATCGAAGATCTGAATGGACTCAACCAGCTTATAAAGCAAACACTGGAGTTCTAAGAAAATATATAGCGACTGTAAAGTCAGCCTCAGAGGGTTGTGTTACAGATGAATTTTAAACGGATATAATGAAATCAGAAACGTTAAAATCTAAGGAAATATTGGAATCAAAACCAATAAAAATTTCAGGTAGTGAGGCGGTTGTTAGAAGCTTAATTGCTGAAGGTGTAGATGTGCTTTATGGCTATCCTGGTGGTGCAATTATGCCAGTTTATGATGCTTTGTATAAGTATCAAGATCAAATTAATCATGTTCTAACACGTCACGAACAAGGAGCAACTCATGCAGCTCAAGGTTATGCGAGAGTTTCTGGAAAGGTAGGTGTAGCAATGGCTACTTCTGGACCAGGTGCAACGAATTTAATTACAGGAATTGCGGATGCTCAAATTGATTCCACACCATTAGTATGTATAACCGGACAGGTATTTTCTCATCTATTAGGGAGTGATGCATTTCAGGAAACAGATATTGTGGGTATTTCTACACCAGTAACTAAATGGAATCATCAAGTTACTAAAGCTGCAGATATTCCAGAGGTATTGGCTAAGGCTTTTTACATTGCTAAAAGTGGACGACCTGGTCCTGTACTTATCGATATAACAAAAGATGCTCAATTAGAAGAGTTTGATTTCAAATATAAGAAGTGTGAAGCAGTTAGAAGCTATAAACCAGTTCCAGAAATTAATAAAGAATCATTGCAACAAGCAGCTGATTTAATTAACAATGCCAAAAAACCATTAATAGTATGGGGTCAAGGAGTAATTCTAGGTGAGGCTGAGAAAGAGTTTAATGCGGTTGTAGAAAAGTCTGGTGTTCCAGCAGCATGGACCATACTTGGTGCTTCAGCATTAGATACATCTCATCCCTTAAATGTTGGAATGGTTGGTATGCATGGAAATTATGCGCCAAATAAATTAACTAATGAGTGTGATGTACTAATTGCTATAGGTATGCGTTTTGATGACCGGGTTACTGGTAAACTAGATTCATATGCCAAACAAGCTAAGGTGATTCATTTTGATATTGACCCAGCAGAAATTAATAAAAATGTGATTGCAGATGTCGCTGTTCTAGGTAATTCTAAAGATACACTTTCAAATTTATTACCATTACTTAATAATAACTCTCACAGTGAGTGGTTGTATGAGTTCAAGTCCTTATATGATATTGAATTTGATGCGGTTATAAAGGGCGATATATATCCTGAAAAAGAGGGGCTTACTATGGGTGAAGTTTTAAAGGAAATCAATATTCAAAGTGCAGGAAAAGCGGCTATAGTTTCAGATGTAGGTCAACATCAGATGATTGCGTGTCGTTACGCTGATTTTTCTCAAACTAGAGGAAATATTACTTCAGGAGGTCTTGGTACTATGGGGTTTGCTTTGCCGGCGGCTATTGGAGCTAAGATGGGAGATCCTACAAGAGAGGTTGTGGCTATAATTGGTGATGGAGGTTTTCAAATGAACATTCAAGAACTTGGTACTATTTTTCAAACCAAAACAGCAGTTAAAATAGTGGTGCTCAATAATGAATTTTTAGGTATGGTTAGACAATGGCAACAATTGTTTTTTGATAAACGCTATGCTTCAACAGAAATGACTAATCCTGATTTTGTAACCATAGCCAAGGGCTATTATATAGAGTCAAAACGCGTAACAAAACGAGAGGATTTAAGTGCTGCTGTTGAAGAAATGATGAAAAGTGATTCAACATATTTCCTTGAAGTGTGTGTAGAAAAAGAAGATAATGTATTTCCAATGATTCCAGCAGGAGCCTCGGTTTCTGATATTAGATTAAAATAATATGAGTACAAAGAAAAGCTTTACAATTTCAGTCTATACTGAAAATAATATTGGACTATTAAATAGAATCTCATCTATTTTTCAAAGACGTCATATCAATATAGAAAGTCTTAATACTTCTGAATCTGAAATTGAAGGGGTATCTAGATTTACCATCCTAGTCACCATGACTGAAGATCAGGTTAGAAAAATAATTGGGCAGATTGAAAAACAAATAGAGGTCATAAAAGCCTATTATAATACTGAAGATGAAACCATTTATCAGGAGTCATGTTTATTTAAAATAAAATCAGATCTTCTTTTTGAAGAGCGACAAATTCAAAACATTATTAAAGATAGTAACGCAAGAATAGTTACTGTCAATAAAGAGTTTTTTGTTTTAGAGAAATCTGGTCGTCGCAGTGAGGTGGATCTTCTTTACAGAGAATTAAGTGTTTTTGGTATTTTACAATTCGTTAGGTCAGGACGAATTGCTGTTACTAAAAATGCAATGGAAGTCACAAAAATCATTTAAATTTAAAAACTATTAAATCAAATACAATGGCAAATTATTTTAATACACTTTCTTTAAGAGATCAATTAGATCAACTAGGTCAGTGTAGATTTATGGATAACTCTGAGTTTGAGGAAGGTGTAAAAGCTTTAGAGGGAAAGAGAATTACCATAATAGGATGTGGAGCACAAGGATTAAATCAAGGTTTAAACATGAGAGATTCAGGTTTAAATATTTCTTATGCTTTAAGACCTCAAGCAATTTCTGAGCAAAGAGCATCTTATGTCAATGCAACATCTAATAATTTTGAAGTTGGTACTTATGAAGAGCTGATTCCAAAAGCGGATTTAGTTCTAAATTTAACTCCAGATAAACAACACTCTAATGTTGTAGATGCTGTAATGCCATTGATGAAAGAAGGTTCCACATTATCTTATTCTCATGGTTTTAATATTGTTGAAGAAGGTAAGCAAATTCGTAAAGATCTTACGGTTATCATGGTGGCTCCTAAATCACCTGGATCCGAAGTCAGAGAAGAATACAAAAGAGGTTTTGGAGTACCTACTCTAATTGCTGTTCATCCAGAAAATGATCCTCAAGGTAAAGGATGGACTCAAGCAAAAGCTTATGCTTTTGCAACTGGAGGACATAGAGCAGGTGTTTTAGCATCTAGTTTTGTGGCTGAGGTTAAATCAGATTTAATGGGTGAGCAAACAATTTTATGTGGAGTACTTCAAACGGCTTCAATTTTGTCTTTTGATAAAATGGTTGCTGAAGGCGTTGAACCAGCTTACGCTTCAAAGTTAATCCAGTATGGATGGGAGACTATAACTGAAGCGCTTAAGCATGGTGGTATCACAAATATGATGGATCGTTTGTCAAATTCAGCCAAATTAAGGGCTTTTGAATTATCAGAAGAACTTAAAAGCATCATGCGCCCATTGTTTATAAAACATATGGATGATATTATTTCTGGAAGATTCTCTGAAGGTATGATGAAAGACTGGGTTGCTGATGATAAGGATCTTCTTGGTTGGAGGGCTGCAACTGCTGAAACAGCCTTTGAAAAGACATTGCCAACATCTGATGCTATTAGTGAGCAACAATATTTTGATCATGGAACGCTTTTAGTAGCTTTTGTAAGAGCTGGTGTTGAGTTAGCTTACGAAACTATGGTAGAGTCTGGAATTATTGAAGAATCTGCGTATTACGAATCACTACATGAATTACCATTAATTGCTAATACTATTGCAAGAAAGAAATTATACGAAATGAACCGTGTAATTTCAGATACTGCAGAGTATGGTTGTTATTTATTTGATCACGCTTGTAAACCATTACTAGTTGATTTCATGGCTACTGTAAAGAAAGAGGATGTTGGTCGTGATTATCCAAATACAGAAATTGATAACGCATCGTTAATAGAAGCTAATGAAGTTATTAGAGGTCATTCTATTGAAGCTGTAGGCAAACGTCTAAGAACAGCAATGACAGCAATGAAAACTGTTTATACTAAACCTGAAAACGAGCCTGCTTTAGCATAAAAGCTCAAAATAATTCATGGAGTTAACATCAGTATATATTCCGAAATTAGAGAACATTAGAGCAGCATCCTCCAAACTGGAAGATGTTGCCTCTTTAACACCTCTAAGCCAAAATTTTCAATATTCTAACAAGTTTGATTGCAATGTTTATTTTAAACGTGAAGACCTTCAAGTTGTTAGATCCTATAAAATAAGAGGCGCATACAATAAAATGTCAAGTCTTAGTATAGAAGAGTCTGACAAAGGGATAGTTTGTGCCAGTGCTGGTAATCATGCCCAAGGCGTGGCGTTATCATGTAAACTTCTTAAAATAAATGGAACAATATACATGCCTTCTCCTACACCAAATCAAAAAATTGAGCAGGTAAAAATGTTTGGTGGTAAATTTATAAAAGTTGTTTTAGAAGGTGATACATTTGATGATGCTTATTACGCTGCTAAAGATGAATGTAATAAATTAGAGAAAACATTTATTCATCCATTTAACGATGAAAAGGTTATAGAAGGTCAAGCCACTGTGGGGTTAGAAATCTTTAATCAAACGAAACATCCTATTGATTATATTTTTGTTGCAGTAGGTGGTGGAGGTTTGGCTTCTGGCTTATCAACAGTTTTTAAGAATTTATCACCAAAAACAAAAGTAATTGGTGTAGAACCTGAAGGAGCGCCTTCAATGTTAACGTCCATCAAAAATGGGGTTAACACTAAATTGACTCACATTGAAAAGTTTGTTGATGGTGCAGCCGTTAAAAAGGTAGGTGAAAAAACATTTCAAATATGTAAACGTTATCTACATGATATGATTACTGTTCCGGAAGGTAAAATTTGCCAAACTATATTAGAGCTTTATAATAAAGATGCTATTGTAGTAGAACCTGCAGGTGCACTTAGTATCTCTGCTTTAGATTATTATAAAGAAGAAATTAAGGGTAAAAATATAGTGTGTATTGTTAGCGGCAGTAATAACGATTTAACTCGTGCTGCTGAGATTAGTGAACGTGCCTTACTTTATTCTAATTTAAAACATTATTTTATAGTTAAGTTTCCTCAAAGAGCGGGAGCTTTAAAGGAGTTTGTTGCAGAAATTTTAGGTCCAGATGATGATATCACCCATTTTGAGTACACTAAAAAAACCAACAGAGAAAATGGCGCTGCAGTTGTTGGGATTCAACTAAAATTTTCAGATGATTTGGCACCGCTAGTTAGTCGGATGAAATCACATAATTTTTATGGCGATTATCTTAATGACAAACCCAATCTTTTCCAGTTTATTGTATAGATAATAGCACCATTATTAATTTTTAAATGTTTTTTTAATAAGAAGCATTTAAGATTATTTGATTCTAAATATCGTATATTTCACCCCTTTATTTTTTTAATATCTTTAAATAATATTATATGTTATTTCTAATTAGATTTTCTATTGTATTAATAATATTATCAGTTGTAATTTCCTGTAAAAAAGAAAGCTCATCAAAAGTTGAAACTACAACTAAGGTAGAATCACAAATCAATTGTGAACAGGCAGGAAGTCGAGCAGGTATGTTAATGAAATCTACTAAATCATCTCAAGCTATATCTGATACAAAAGCGGTTAATGTAGTTGCTGAAGCTACTACATTAAGCGAAGAGATGGTCTTAATACCATCCGGTACTTTCATGATGGGGGCTAGTGATAATCAATGGGCTTTACCAAGAGAATCACCACAACACAAAGTAAAAGTAGATGCTTTTTACATGGATGTTCATGAAGTAACGAATGCTCAGTTTTCTAAGTTTGTTGATGAAACAGGTTATTTAACTATAGCAGAACAACCTATTGATTGGGAAGAGATGAAGAAACAATTACCTCCTGGTACGCCAAAGCCAGCAGATGAAGTCCTTCAACCTGGGTCAATGGTGTTCGTAGCCCCAGAACAAGTAGTAAATCTTGATGATTTTTCTCAATGGTGGCAGTGGGTTCATGGTGCTAATTGGCGTCACCCCTTGGGACCAGATAGTAATTTGGACGGAAAAGAGAATCACCCAGTAGTTCATATTGCTTATTTTGATGCACTGGCTTATGCTAAATGGGCAGGAAAAAGACTGCCTACAGAGGCCGAGTGGGAGTGGGCTGCCAGAGGCGGTTTAAATGATAATTTATACACTTGGGGGACAGAATATGTTGAAACTGGAACTCCAAAATGTAATTATTGGACAGGAACATTTCCAACAGAAAACACAGAAGTAGATGGCTATTATTACACTGCTCCTGTAAAATCATATGTTCCAAATGGGTATAATCTTTATGATATGGCAGGAAATGTTTGGGAAATTTGTGCCGATTGGTTTGATGAACATTATTATGATTCATTTGAGATAAATACTCCAGCAACTAACCCTGCTGGTCCAAGTCAAAGTAATTATGCTAGGGAACCTTTTGATCCAAAACGCGTTGTTAGGGGAGGGTCTTTTTTATGCAATGATAGTTACTGTTCCAGTTATAGAGTATCGGCTAGAATGCCAAACTCACAAGATACCGGCATGAATCATACAGGTTTTAGATTAGTTAGAGATGTAAAATAATAGATATGAATATGAAAACAAGAATTATAAAAGTGATTTGTGGGTAATTGACACACAATACAATATTCTTGATTCCAATCAAGATAATATTGCCTCGATCAAACGAGAAGATTTTTCTTTAACCTCAAAAAGGTTTTTATATAATCAATGGTATGCCTATGCCAATTACTCCTATTTATTAAGTACAGAACAAGGTATTGCATCAAGACAAAATCCTAATTTTGGGTCGGGTAAGTTTCTAATAATATCCAATAAATTGTTCCTAGTTTGTGCACTTGGAGTAAGTTACAATATTGAACATTATTTTGATCAAAGTTTCGATAAAGAATCGACCGAGCTATTGGGTCTAGTCCAGTTTGAAATGTTTAATTTCAAAGACTTTGATTTTTCTACAGAGCTTACAGTTTTTCCCATTTTATCTGAAAAAAAGCGTTTCAGAACAGATTATAACTTTACTCTTAAGTATGATTTGCCTCTAGATTTTTATGTTAAGGGGACTCTAAATTTGAATTATGACAATCAACCAGCTGTTAAAGGGAATGATTTAGATTATGTTTTCTCTACTGGTTTTGGTTGGGAGTTGTAAAAAAACCTCTACACAGGTAGAGGCTTTATCTTTTAAATTATTGTTGATTGACCTAAGTGAATGTTTTTAAAATTCAAATTAGTGTCATTCCTGTTAGTGATATAATCTTCAATAAAGTCACCAACTTTTGTTGTTGAAATATCTTTAAATTTCTTGTTAATATCTGGTGTTGTAACATGAAGTTTAAGTGACTTTTCAACAGCCTCTCTTACCAAATCAGCTTCTTCGTTTAAATTAAAGTGATCTAAAAGCATTGCAGCAGAAAGTATTGATGCTACTGGATTAGCGATACCTTTACCTGTAGCTTGAGGAAAAGAACCATGGATAGGCTCAAACATGGCATGTTTAGATCCAACAGAAGCTGAAGCTAAAAGTCCAATTGACCCACCAATAACACTAGCTTCATCACTTATAATATCACCAAACATATTCTCGGTTAAAATAACATCAAATTGAGAAGGATTTAATATCATTTGCATAGCAGCATTATCAACAAATAAGAAGTCTAATGTAACTGAGGGATATTCTTGAGCAATTTCTGTCACTACTTTTCTCCATAACCTGGAGCTTTCAAGAACATTAGCTTTGTCTACCAGAGTAACTTTGTTTCGTCTTGATCCAGCAGCTTTAAATGCTAAATGAGCAATTCGTTCTACCTCCTCAGCCGAATAGGCACAAAGGTCTGATGCATATTTACCATCATCACTAAGATGTTTTTCACCAAAGTAGATACCACCAGTCAATTCTCTGTAAATACTAATATCTGTACCTTTTATGATGTCCTTTTTTAAAGGTGATTCTTCAATGAGATTATCATAAGCTTTTACAGGACGTATATTAGCGTATAAGCCAAGAGATTTTCTTAGAGCTAAAAGCCCTTGTTCTGGTCTTACTTTGGCCGACGGATCATTGTCATATTTAGGATCACCAATGGCACCAAATAAAATAGCATCTGTAGTTTTACATACTTCAAGAGTGCTTTCTGGTAGAGGATTTCCAGTTTCATCTATTGCAATTGCTCCAACAGGAGCAGGATGAAATAAAAATGTATGATCAAATTCTACAGCAACAGCTTTTAAAGCTTTAATAGCTTGTTCGGTTACTTCAGGTCCAATACCATCTCCTGATAATACGGCAATATCTAATTTCATTGTTAATATTTTTTTGAAGTTTCGTAAACTTCAATATCATTAGTTTTACTTAATAAATAGTCAATGTCATCATAACCATTCATTAGACATGTTTTTTTGTATGCATTAATTTCAAATTGCTCTGAAATAGCATTACTTGGAACACAGATAGTTTGTTCTTCCAAATTTACGGTAATTTCTCCATTTGGATTTGAAGTTACGTAATTCATTAATTTTTCTAAAAAAACAGGAGTTACTTGAATAGGTAAGAGACCATTGTTTAAAGCATTTCCTTTAAATATGTCTGCAAAAAAACTGGAAACAACGACTTTAAAACCATATCCAGTTAAAGCCCAAGCTGCATGCTCTCTACTTGATCCACAGCCAAAGTTATTACCGGCAACAAGAATACTTCCAGAATATTTAGAATTATTAAGAACAAATGAATCTATTTTTTGGTTGTTCTCATCATAGCGCCAGTCTCTAAATGCATTATCACCAAATCCTTTTTTGTCAGTTGCTTTCAAAAATCTAGCAGGAATGATTTGATCAGTATCAATATTTTCTATATCAAGTGGAATAGCTCGTGAGACTAGTGTTTCAAATTTTTCCATTTAGTTTAAGTGTTTGGTAATATCAATTATTTTTCCTTCAATGGCAGTTGCTGCAGCAACTAGGGGACTAGCTAGTAAAGTTCTGGAGCCAGGTCCCTGTCTTCCTTCAAAATTTCTGTTTGATGTGGAAACACAGTACTCTCCTTGTGGTATTTTGTCTTCATTCATAGCAAGACATGCTGAGCAGCCTGGTTGTCTTATTTCGAAACCAGCTTCCGTAAAAACATCTTTGAGCCCTTCATTCACTATTTGGGCTTCTACCTTTTTGCTTCCTGGAACAAGCCATGCTGTTACATTTGATGCTTTCTTTTTTCCTTTAACATAAGATGCAGCAACTCTAAAATCTTCGATTCTTGAATTTGTACAACTACCTATAAAAACAAAATTGATGGGTTTGTTGATTAAAGATTCACCCGCTTTAAAATTCATATAATCTAAAGCTTTTTCAAAAGAAGCGTTAGTCTCAGATGGCACAAATTCGTTGATACCAATTCCCATCCCAGGATTAGTGCCATAAGTAAGCATCGGTGAAATATCTTCACCGTTAAATTCGAATTCTTGATCAAAAACAGCATCATTATCTGTTTTTAGAGTTTTCCAATAAGCAACACAATCTTCAAATTCTTGACCTTTTGGAGTAAACTCTCTGTCTTTTACATATTCAAATGTCGTGTTATCTGGGGCTATCATTCCTCCTCTGGCACCCATTTCAATACTCATATTACAAACAGTCATTCTTCCTTCCATGCTCATGTTTTCAAAAACTTCACCAGCATATTCACAAAAATAGCCAGTCCCAGAATTTGTACCGAGTTTAGAAATAATATACAAGATGACATCTTTAGGAAGTACACCTTTATTGAGTTTTCCATTTACTTTTACACGCAGTTTTTTGGGTTTTTCTAAAAGCAAACATTGACTTGCAAATACCTGTGCCACCTGACTAGTTCCAATACCAAAAGCTATTGCTCCAAAGGCACCATGAGTAGAAGTGTGACTATCGCCACAAACAATAGTCATTCCTGGTTTAGTTATGCCTAACTCTGGAGCCATTACATGAACGATACCATTATTTTTATGCCCTAATCCAAAAAACTCAATATTATTGGCTTTACAATTTTCAGCAAGTTGCTCTAATTGCTTTCTAGAGAGTTCGTCTTTAACAGGAAGGTGTTGATTTAATGTTGGGGTATTGTGATCTGCAGTAGCAACGATTTGGTTAGGTCTAAATACCGGTATATTTCTTTCACGAAGTTCATTAAATGCTTGTGGACTTGTAACTTCGTGGATTAAGTGTTTATCAATGTATAAAATCTGAGGGCCATTATCTATGGTATTAACAACATGGGTGTCCCAAACCTTGTCAAATAGTGTTTTACTCATAAAACTATATAATTTCTTTGTAGTGTTTGCTTTTTTCAATGATTTCTCTCACATCATTATCCTCAACTTCTTTCTTTTTGTCTGCATATTCAAGGAATGTAGTATAAATGTCATCGAGTTGTAATTTGGTTAATTCATAACCAATGTTTTTTGCTCTATATGCTAAGGCAGCTCTACCGCTTCTTGCAGTTAATATGATTGCTGATTCAGTAACTCCTACATCTTTAGGGTCAATAATCTCATAAGTCTCACGATTTTTTATGACACCATCTTGATGAATACCTGAACTGTGAGCAAAAGCATTTGCTCCAACAATAGCTTTATTAGGTTGGGTTGAAATTCCCATGTGTTCAGATACCAGTTGACTAAGGCCGTATAACATTGAGGTATTAATATTGGTATCTAAATTAAGAGTAGGATGTTGTTTTAAAATCATGACTACTTCTTCCAATGCAGTATTACCTGCCCTTTCTCCAATGCCATTTATAGTACACTCAATTTGTCTAGCTCCATTAATAACTCCTGCTATTGAGTTTGCTGTAGCTAACCCTAAATCATTATGACAATGACACGACAGGATTGCTTTTTCAATACCTTTTACATTTTCATATAGGTATTTAATTTTTGCACCATATTCCTCAGGTAAACAGTAGCCAGTAGTATCAGGTATATTTAAGACTGTAGCTCCACCTTTAATTGCAGCTTCACATACTCTGGCTAGATATTCATTTTCTGTCCTTCCTGCATCCTCTGCATAAAACTCAACGTCTTCAACAAAAGATTTAGCTTTAGAGACTGCTTTAAATGCTCTTTCTAAAATGGCTTCTCTGTTTGAATTAAATTTGTATTTAATGTGGGAATCAGAGGTGCCAATACCAGTATGAATTCTTGGTTTCACTGCTTTTTTTAATGCATCAGCAGCAGTTTCAATGTCTTTTTCAACAGCTCGAGTTAATCCGCAAACTGTAGCATTTTTAACAATCTTAGAAATTTCTTCCACAGAAATAAAATCTCCTGGGCTAGAAATTGGAAATCCAGCTTCAATAACATCAACACCTAGTATGTCTAACTGTTCAGCAATGATTAATTTTTGTTCAGTATTTAATTTACAACCAGGAACTTGTTCACCGTCTCTTAGTGTTGTATCAAATATTTGGATCTGAGAATTAGACATTTAATGAGTTTAAATTTTATATTGTATTACGAATTTATAATTTGGTATAAAATTAATATTTATTAAGGAAAAAGCATTACGATGTTTAAAAAGTCTTAATGTTTTTTAAAGTATTGATTTTCAGTAAGTTAAGTCTATTTTTTGCACTATGACTAAAAATTTTAAAGATCATTTATTTTCATTAATTAAATCGCTTTCAAAGTCGGAGAAAAGACAGTTCAAATTATATGTTGGTCGGTTGGGAGTAAATGAAGATTCAAAATTCTTGCTTTTGTTTAATGTTATAGATAAAATGACCTCTTACAACGAGTTAGATATTTTACAAAAGGGATTTGTTACTAAGCAACAGTTATCTAACTTAAAGGCTCACCTATATAAACAAATTTTAATTAGTTTAAGACTAAATCCTTCGCATCAGAGTATTCGAATTCAAATAAGAGAACAGTTAGATTTTGCAACAATATTATACAGTAAAGGCTTATATAAACAAAGTCTTAAAATATTAGATAAGGCTAAACAATCTGCTTTACTTAATGAAGAGAAAAACGTAGCCTATGAAATCATTGAACTTGAAAAGGTAATAGAATCTCAGTACATTACAAGAAGTGGTTCCAACAGAGCAGAGCGACTTGTTGCGCAATCAGAGGCAGTAAGTGTTGAAAATATGTTGGCAAGTCAATTGTCGAATTTATCTTTAAAGCTCTACGAAAAGTTTTTAAAAACGGGATATGTTAAAAACAAAACTGAACATAATGAGTTAACTAAGTACTTTAAAACTCATTTGCCAAAAGTAGAAATTAATGTTATTGGTTTTAGAGAAAAACTATGGTATTTCAAATCTCATTTATGGTATAGTTTCCTTACCCAAGATTTTTTATCGTGTTATAAATATGCAAAAAAGTGGGTGGAATTATTTTATGAAAATCCACCCATGATACAATTACATCCTGTATTTTTTTTAAGAGGAAATCAATACTTAATGGAGGCCTTATTTTATACTCAGAATGATAAAAAATTTTTATCAGCCATTAATAAATTTCAGAATACTTATAATTCTAATGACTTTCCAAAAGACGATAATATTGAAAGTCTAGGGTTTTTATATTTATATTCTAATAAATTCAATCTTTGCTTTATTAAAGGAGATTTTAAAACGGCGTATGCTATTATAGATGATGTGATAAATGGTATAAGTCAATTTAAGAACAGACTAGATCAACACCACATAATGGTCTTATATTACAAAATAGCAAGTGTTTATTTTTGTGTTGGAGATTATAAAAAATGTATACATTTTTTAGATAAAATTATTTCAGATAAATCTTTAAGCATGAGAGAAGACTTAATGTGTTTTTCAAGAATTTTAAATCTCGTTGCACATTACGAAGCTGCTTTAGATTACAATTTAGATTCATTAATTAAAAGTACTTATAAGTTTCTAATTAAAATGCAAGATTTATACGAGGTGCAAAAGGAAATGATGCGTTTTCTTCGGAGTCTTCCAGATATGTTTCCTGCCCAGCTCAAAACGGAATTTAATAACCTTCACAAAAAATTAAAAGTTTTTGAATTTCATCCTTACGAGCGAAGAGCTTTTTTGTATTTAGATATTTTATCATGGTTAGAAAGTAAAATAAAAGATGTTCCTGTTGATCAAATTTTAAGGCAGAAATATTTGTCATCAAAAAAAAATATTTAAAAAAATTTGGTTTTTAAATTTTTATGACTGAATATTTGCTCAGCAAAAGTTCACAAACTTATTGAAATGTTATCAAGAAAGGTGGAGGGATTAGACCCTTTGAAACCTTGGCAACCCTTTACTTTTAA
Source organism: Bacteroidota bacterium (assembly GCA_042091495.1). GTDB lineage: Bacteria > Bacteroidota > Bacteroidia > Flavobacteriales > Flavobacteriaceae > JBELHJ01. The sequence continues at coordinate 17,916 of JBELHJ010000020.1, read as the reverse complement.
AGATAGGTGCTAAATTCTACCGATAATCGGATAGATAACAAAATGTATTCACTTTCTGTGGATGCGATTTTTTCTTTTTAACATTTTTCTATTAAGTACGTTGTTTAACGGATTTAGCTTTTGGTTTTTATTTAATAACTAAAAAAAGAAAAATGAGTACACAAATTTCGACAAAGTCATTACATTCAGGACATGATGTAACAACAAATGGAGGAACAAGAGCAGTTCCAATTTATCAATCAACTGCTTATGTTTTTAACGATTCTGATCATGCTGCTAATTTATTTGCATTAGCAGAGACTGGAAACATTTACACTAGAATTAATAATCCTACAAATGATATTCTCGAACAGCGAATAGCAGACATTGAGGGTGGGATTGCTGCAGTTGCTACTGCATCTGGAACATCAGCTTTAGCCACAACTTTTTTAACCTTGTTAAAGTCAGGAGATCATCTAGTAGCATCCAATAGCTTATATGGTGGTACATATAACTTATTAAGTGTAACATTGCCTAGACATGGAATTACAACAACTTTTGTAGATCCAGATGATGTGGATAATTTCTCAAAAGCAGTTCAGTCAAATACAAGAGCATTTTTTGTAGAGTCTTTAGGTAATCCAAAGTTAGATGTTTTGGATTTAGAAGCCATATCTACTCAAGCAAAAACAGCAAAAGTGCCATTAATTGTTGATAATACTGTGGCAAGTCCAGCGCTATTAAACCCTGTTAAGTATGGAGCAAATATTGTAATTCACTCTTTAACAAAATACATTAATGGAAACGGAACTGCACTAGGTGGAGTTATTGTTGACGCTGGAACTTTTGATTGGGCTAATGGGAATTTCCCTGAATTTACTGAACCTGCTGCTGGATATCACGGTTTGGTATACAGTGAAGTGTTAGGTCCTGCAGCATTTATTGCCAAAATTAGAATTGAAGGATTAAGAGATTATGGTGCTGCTTTAAGTCCATTTAATGCTTTTCAGATAATTCAAGGATTGGAAACACTTGAGATAAGAATTAAAAAACATAGTGAAAATGCACTAGCTCTTGCTGAATGGCTTGAAAAACATGATCAAGTTGCATGGGTTAATTATCCAGGACTTTCTTCAAGTAAGTATAAAAATTTAGCCAATAAATATTTACCAAACGGACAGAGTGGTATCGTAACTTTTGGACTTAAAGGAGGTTATGAAGCAGCTAAAAAAGTTGCAGATAAGACTAAATTATTCTCTTTACTTGCCAACATAGGAGATACTAAGTCTTTAATTATTCATCCTGCTAGTACAACACACCAGCAACTAAGTGATGAGGCTCAAGTTAGTACTGGTGTAACCAAAGATTTAATTAGATTATCTGTTGGTCTTGAAGACCTTGAAGATTTAAAATCTGATTTGGAGGAAGCTTTTAATTTATAAATTAATAATACAGTTCTGGAGCATCTTTTATTAGCCATGTATAATAGGTGCTTCAGATTTTTTTTAAATGAATTCAGTATTACCTCACATATTAATTCCATCATATCAAACACAATCTGGTCATATACAAGACATAAAATTGTCTTATGAAGTTTTTGGGCAATCCATAGATTCAGCTCCTGTTGTTTTAGTAATTCATGCTTTAACGGGTAATTCTAAAGTCTGTGGCCCAGATGGTTGGTGGGATTCTTTAATTGGTGAAAATAAATGTATCGATACCAACAGATACAGTATTCTTGCATTCAATTTACCCGGTAATGGCTATGAATCTGATGAGGATAGTTTAATAGACGATTACAAGTTTTTTAATGCTTTTGATGTTGCGGATATTTTAAATTTAAGCTTAAAGCAATTGCAAATTAGTTCAATTTTTGCAGGCATAGGAGGTTCTGTTGGAGGAGGTATACTTTGGGAGCTAGCTATTTTGAATCCTCAACTCATCAAAAATATTATTCCAGTTGCTACAGATTGGAAATCTCCAGATTGGGTAATTGCAAATTGTTACATACAAGATAATATTCTTAACAATTCATCGAGACCTCTTTATGACGCAAGGTTACACGCAATGACATTATACCGGACCCCTGAATCTTTCACAAATAAATTTTCTAGATCTTTGCGATCTGATAATTTCTATAATATTGAAAGTTGGTTGAATTATCATGGCGAGAAGCTAGAACATCGTTTTTCTTTAGCAGCCTACAAAATGATGAATCAATTACTTAAAACAATAAATGTAGCTGATAATGAAGAAGATTTTAAAATTAAAGCAAAGTCTGTATCAGGAGCAATTCACATAGTTACCATCAATTCAGATTTACTTTTCAAAAACAATCAAAATTGGAATACTTTCAACGTATTAAAATCTATTGGTTTGGATGTTTCTATTTATGAAATAGATTCAGAAGATGGACATGATGCATTTCTTATCGAATACGAACAGATGAATCGTTTTCTTTTACCAATTTTTAAATAATACAATATCTTTTTAATTAATTTGTTAAGTCCCTAAATAATTGTTCAAGAGTTTTATTTCTTCTGTTAAGTTTGAGAATTTTTAATTCGTTATCATGAGCAAAATCAAAAATTTGGGACCTCATGTCTTTTTCAATTGTAAAAAAAATTTCATAAGTAAACCCTGAAGTATTAGTTACTTTATCTACGTATTTCATTTGACTTAAAAAGATGTCTTCAACACGATAATCAAATTCAACCTCAATTATTTGTTGCTCTTTATTTTTAATGGTTTCTATATGTTCATCGGCTACGACCTTTCCTTCTTTTAAAATAATTACCCGATCACATATGGCTTCCACTTCCTGCATTATGTGTGTAGAGAGTAAAATTGTTTTTTCACCTTTGAAACTTTTAATTAGAGTTCTTATGTCTTGAAGTTGATTAGGGTCAAGACCCGTAGTGGGTTCGTCTAGAATAAGTACTTTAGGATCGTGAATTAATGAAGAGGCTAGACCAACTCGCTGTTTATATCCTTTGGATAAGGTGTGTATTTTTTTATGTGTCACATCTTTAAGTCCGCAAACTTCAACAACATTGTTAATGTCTGTTTTGTTTTTTCCGTGAATATCAGCAACAAAAAAAAGATACTCACTCACAAACATGTCAAGGTATAATGGATTATTTTCTGGCAAGTATCCAACAGACTTTTGAGTAAGTATAGGATTTTCGTCAACTGATACATTATTAACTTTAGCATATCCACTATTAGATTTGATTGCCGTTGTTAAAATTTTCATTAATGTCGATTTTCCAGCACCATTTGGTCCTAAAAATCCAACAATCTCTCCTTCTTCAATTTGAAAAGACACGTTGTCTAGTGCTTGGTGCTCATCGTAAAATTTAGTTAACTCTTTAACTTCTATTGACATAATGATAATTTTGACCAAAAATAATTAAATAATTCGCATAATTTTTAAAAAAGAAACGCGTAAACTTTTTTTTGAAAAAATATTTTTTACATTAGCGATGAATTATGAAAACAAATAATAATTATACTTATTTTAACTGGTTTTATTTCTTTTTTACTAAAGAAACGGGGCCTTGTTTGTGTAATTAGAAAACAAATTATATTAAGATGGTCTCGTATTACGAGGCCTTTTTTTTTATGGGTAATTTAGTAGCAATACAGGGAATTAAAGGTTCTTTTCATCATATAGCATCTGAACTTTATTTTGGTCAGGGAACCCAAGTCATTGAATGTATGACTTTTGATGAAACAGCAGATCATTTGGTAAATAAATCAACTGATGTTGCTGTTATGGCTATAGAAAATTCAATTGCAGGATCAATATTGCCAAATTATGCAATAATTGATTATAATAATTTAGTCATTCACGGTGAATATTATCTAGATATCCAGCACCATTTAATGGCTCTTAATGGCCAAAAAATAGACGATATAAAAGAGGTGTATTCTCATCCTATGGCACTACTCCAATGTAAAAAATTCTTTAGAAGTTATGATCACATCAAATTAATTGAGGATAAAGATACAGCTGAAGTTGCCAAAAGAATTAGTGACCATAAGTTGAAAGGTATTGCAGCTATATCAAGTGAGCTTTCGGCATCACTTTACGGATTAGAAATCTTAAAGCGGAGTATTCAAACAATAAAGCACAACGAAACACGATTTGTGATTGTTAAAAGGCATAGCACAGATTTAAAAAAAGAAGGTGTTGACAAGGCTTCTTTAAAGTTTGAGTTAAGTCATAAAAGAGGCAGTCTTGCAACTGTTTTAAATGTACTGAGTGATTTTAAAATGAGTTTGACAAAAATACAATCACTTCCTAAAATCGAAATGCCTTGGAAATATGCTTTTTTTGTTGATGTAACTTTTGAAAATTATGATGATTTTCTAAAATCCAAATCAGTTTTAGAAATAATGGCTGAAAATTTTAAAGTATTAGGTGAATATAAAAATGCAAGAAAATGATAGCATCTAAAAGATTGGATCATATTAAGGAATACTATTTTTCAAGAAAGTTGCGTGAAGTTGGAAAACTTATTGCTGAAGGCAAGCCAGTGATTAACTTAGGAATAGGAAGTCCAGATTTGACTGCACCAAAATCTGTCGAAGCAGCTCTTGTTAAAAGTATGAATTTAGATGGGGTTCATAAATATCAAAGTTATCAAGGTATTCCAGAGCTAAGAAAGGCTATTGCTTCTTTTTATGAGAAGCAGTATAATGTAAAGCTAGATGGAATTAATGAAGTACTGCCATTATTAGGAAGTAAAGAAGGCATAATGCATATTTCAATGGCTTTTTTAAATGCAGGAGATAAAGTATTAATTCCTAACCCAGGTTATCCTACTTATACGTCGGTAACAAATTTAGTTGGAGCTCAACCCGTTTTTTATGATCTTGATGCGTCATTAAATTGGTTGCCTGATCTCAAAGCTCTAGAAGCAATGGATTTAAATGAGGTCAAATTAATGTGGTTGTGTTATCCCCATATGCCAACTGGCGCTAAGGCTAGCTATGAGGATTTAAAACATATAGTTGATTTTGCAAAGCGTCATAATATTCTTTTAGTTAATGATAACCCATATAGTTTTATTTTAAATGATAATCCTTTAAGTATTTTAAGCGTAGAAGGAGCCAAAGAAGTGGCTTTAGAGCTTAATTCTCTTAGTAAGTCATTTAATATGGCAGGTTGGAGAGTGGGCATGGTTTGTGGTAAATCAGAATTTATTTCAAATGTTCTTAAGGTCAAAAGTAACATGGATTCCGGTATGTTTTTAGGACTTCAAAAAGGTGCTATTGAGGCATTAAATTTAGACCAAGAATGGTTTAGTTCACTTAATGCTATTTATGAAAAAAGAAGAAAATTAGTTTATAAGCTTGCTGAAAAATTAGGTTGCGATTGTTCTTTAAATACTTCTGGTTTATTTGTTTGGGCTAAAATTAGAGCTGATATAAATTCAGAGGAGTTTATTGATAAACTGCTATACGAACACTCAATATTCATAACTCCTGGCACTGTTTTTGGTTCCAAGGGAGAGGGTTATGTGAGGTTCTCATTGTGTGCTTCTGAGGAATTAATTAATAACGCAATAGAAAGAGTTTCATGAAAAATGTATTTGTAATTGGTGTTGGTCTTATAGGTGGTAGTTTTGCCTTAGATATTAAATCTGTCTATCCTGATACAATTATTTATGGAATAGATGTTAATAAATCTCACTTAGAGGAAGCGCTTGATCTAGGTGTTATTGATAAAAAAGCAAGTTTAGATCAATTAGCCGAAGCAGGATTAGTTATTCTTGCTGTTCCAGTTGATAAAGCCATAGATTTATTGCCTATTGTTTTGGATAATATATCAGATGACACAGTTGTATTTGATGTAGGGTCAACCAAACAAAATATTTGTAAAGCAGTAAATAAACATCCAAAAAGAAGAAATTATTTATCGGCTCACCCTATAGCAGGAACAGAATTTTCTGGACCAAAAGCAGCTGTTAAAGGGTTATTTAAAGGCAAAACTAATATTATTTGTGAGGTTGAAAATACAGCATTTAAACTTCAGGAACGTGTACTATCGTTTTTTCAAAGTATTGGTATGCGAATCAGATACATGAGTTCTGAAGCTCATGATCAACATATAGCCTATGTGTCACATTTATCCCATATAAGTTCATTCATGTTGGGTAAAACAGTTATGGATAAAGAGAAAAATGAGAGGGATATTTTTGATATGGCGGGTAGTGGTTTTGAAAGCACAGTCAGATTAGCAAAAAGTTCTCCTGAAATGTGGACTCCTATTTTTAGACTCAATAAATTAAATGTTATAGAGACTTTAGATGAGTATATTAACAACTTAAAACAATTCAAAAATTACTTGGAGAACGATGATTATGACTCCTTATTCAATGAAATGAAAAAAACTAATCATATAAAAGATATATTAAACGGATTAACTTAAAAATTATGGAAAACAAAAAAGAGATGAGGTCGTGGTTAGATAAATTTGGATTAGATCACCCTCTTGTAATTGCAGGACCATGTAGTGCTGAAACAGAAGCTCAAGTTCTCAAGATAGCACATCAGTTAAAAGATACAGATACTTCTGTACTAAGAGCTGGAATTTGGAAACCAAGAACCAGGCCTGGAAACTTTGAAGGTGTTGGTGCTTTGGGGTTAAAGTGGTTACAAAAAGCTAAAGACGAAACAGGCTTATTAACCACTACTGAAGTAGCTAATCCCCATCATGTAGAATTAGCACTTAAGCATGATATAGATATTTTATGGATTGGAGCAAGAACTACTGTTAGCCCCTTTATTATTCAGGATATTGCCGATGCTATGAAGGGCTCTGATAAAACCGTTTTAATAAAAAATCCTGTAAACCCTGACCTGGCACTATGGTTAGGTGCTGTGGAACGTTTTTACACCGCTGATATTAAAAATCTTGGTGTCATACATAGAGGATTCTCTAATTATGAAAAATCGAAATACAGGAATAACCCTGAATGGCAAATTGCTATTGAGCTTCAAAATAAGTTTCCAGATTTACCTCTAATATTAGATCCTTCTCATATTGCAGGCAGACGTGATATAATTTTTGATCTCTGTCAAACAGCTTTGGATTTAAATTACGATGGAATTATGGTTGAAACCCATCATGATCCAGATAATGCTTGGAGTGATGCCGCCCAACAAATTACGCCAGACACATTACATCAACATACAAAAGATTTAAAAATTCGAAAAGAATCGTCTCCTGAATTAGAGTACAATTCTAAATTGAATAATTTAAGAACTCAAATTGATTTAGCTGATCAACAGTTAATAGATGTTTTAGGAAAGCGAATGACTGTTGCAGAACGGATAGGTGATTTAAAGAAATCTTCAAATGTTGCTGTTTTACAATCTAAAAGATGGAATGAAATTTTAGGTAAAATGATTCTTCAAGGTGAAGAAAAAGGATTAAGTGAAGAGTTTGTTTTAAAAGTATTTAAAGCTATTCATCAAGAGTCTATCAACCATCAAGAGTCTATAATGAACGACTAAATGAAAGAATAAAAAAGGGCTCTTAGAGCCCTTTAATTTTTAGTTTTATAATTAGTTTTGAGGTTTGTTTCTTTTGAATATAAAGCGCGTAACAAAAATTCCTTTACCATCATTTTTGCCTGCATCAGATTCAGTGGCACTAACAACAAAAGCAAGTTCCCAACCTTGTTCAACCATACTGTTGATTTTAGAGCTTATTAAGGCATCATTAGCTGCAATGTTTTCAAAACGAATCCCTCCAATATTGAAAAAGTTTAAGAGCTTAGTTTCTTTAAAGTTTTCAACCCTGATATCACCTCTTTTAGATTTGTTTCTTTGTTTACCGTCCTCAGTTCTTTCAGAAGTAAACTCAGAAAAATCACGAGAGTCGTCAGAAGAAATCATTCTAGAACGCCCAGCTCCCAGTGGAACAATAGATTCAACAGTGGTAACTATTTTATATTCAACTTGAGCTAAAACGTCGTTTCCTGTGAAAAATAAAATTAAAATAAGTGTAGTAAGTAGTTTGTTCATAATAATGGTATTTTTAGTTGTCTTAATTTATAAATATAATTCTGATTATACTATTTAAAGTTGTTATTTTGTTTAATAATGTTATTGAATGACAGGAATTGTTTATAAATCTACTGGAAGTTGGTATCTCGTTAAAGGTGAAGACGGACTTTTTATAAAATGCCGAATTAAGGGTAAGTTCAGAATTCAGGGTATAAAAAGTACAAATCCCATAGCAGTTGGTGATCGTGTTGATTATGATTTAGAAACCAAAACCAATGAAGGTTCCGGACTTATTAATAAAATTCATGAAAGAGATAATTATATTATTAGAAAATCTGTCAACCTTTCCAAACAGACTCACATTATCGCTTCTAATATTGATTTGGTTTTTCTAATTATTACAATTGATAATCCACCAACTACTACAAGTTTTATTGACCGTTTTTTAGTAACTACAGAGGCATACTCCATCAAAACGGTTTTATTGTTTAATAAAATTGATACTTATGATGAAGAAACCCTTTTTGAAGTTAAATACCTATCAGCATTATATCAATCTATTGGTTATGATTGTATAGAAGTTTCGGCTAAAAAAGGAGTAAATATCAAAGCTGTTAAAGCACTTATGAAAGATAAAGTATGCATGTTTGCTGGACACTCGGGTGTTGGGAAGTCAACTTTAGTAAATGCTATTGAGCCAAGTTTAGACTTGAAAACACAACTCATCTCAGAACAGCATATGCAAGGACAGCATACTACAACTTTTGCAGAAATGTATGATCTTAGTTTTTCTTCTAGGATTATTGACACTCCGGGAATCAAAGGGTTTGGAATAGTAGATATGGAAAAAGAAGAGATTGGAGATTATTTTCCAGAGTTTTTTAAGTTAAAGTCAGGTTGTAAATTCAATAATTGTTTGCATGATAAAGAACCTAAGTGCGCCGTAAAAGAAGCATTAGATAAAGATCAAATCGCTTTTTCTAGATACAAAAGTTATTTACAACTTTTAGAAGGGGAAGAAGAACATTATAGAACAGATAATTGGACTAAAGAATAAAAAGTGAAAGCAGTTATTCAAAGGGTAAGTCACGCTTCAGTTCAAGTCAGCAACAAATTAGTTTCTGAAATTAATACAGGATTATTAATTTTTTTAGGAATAACGCACGAGGATGATAATAATGATGTTGAGTGGTTAGTAACTAAAATAGCTAGTTTAAGAATTTTTAATGATGAAGATGGAATAATGAATTTATCTGTGAATGATGTTAATGGTGGAGTTTTAGTTGTAAGTCAGTTCACACTTCATGCTAAAACTAAAAAAGGGAATCGTCCCAGCTATATCAATGCAGCAAAACCAGAACAGGCAAATGCATTATATGAGAATTTTAAAAATGCAATGGCACTTTTAATAAAAGCTCCAATTGGTTCAGGTATATTTGGAGCGGATATGAAAGTTCAATTAAACAATGATGGTCCGGTAACTATAATAATAGACACAAAAAATAAAGAGTGATTATGAATATTAAAGAAGCACAATTGGCGGTTGATGAGTGGATAAAAACACATGGTGTTCGTTATTTTAATGAGTTAACCAATATGGCACAACTTACAGAAGAAGTTGGAGAAGTGGCAAGAATTATAGCTAGGCGTTATGGCGAGCAGAGCGAGAAGGAAAGTGATAAAACCAAAGATCTTGGTGAAGAATTAGCAGATGTTGTATTTGTGGTGTTATGTTTAGCTAATCAAACAGGAGTTAATTTACAAGAAGCTTTTGAAAAAAAATTGGATCTTAAAACTAAAAGGGATCACGACAGGCATCACAACAATAATAAACTAAAATAGATTAGATTTTGGAACTAACAATTCAGCCATCAAAAGTATCTAATTCAACAGTTGTAATTACAGGATCAAAAAGTGAATCTAATAGATTGTTGCTTTTACAAGCATTATTTCCTCAGTTAGAAATTCAAAATTTATCAAATTCTGATGATTCTCAACTCATGCAAAAGGCATTGAATCAATCGTCTAATTTGGTAGATATTCATCATGCGGGGACAGCTATGCGATTTTTAACGGCTTATTATGCTTCAAAGGCAAATAATGAAGTGACTTTAACAGGATCTAAACGCATGAAAGAGCGTCCTATAAAAATACTTGTTGACGCATTAAAAAGCTTAGGTTGTGATATTTCTTACATAGAAAACGAAGGGTTTCCTCCATTAAAAATTACAGGAAAAAAATGGACTAATAATAAGGTTGTTCTAAAGGCCAATGTGAGCAGTCAATACATTTCTGCATTATTATTAACTGCTGCTAAATCAGAAAAGGGCTTGACTTTAGTTCTAGAAGGTGAAATTACATCGGTTCCTTATATCAAAATGACTTTAAATTTGTTAGAGCAAATTGGTGTTGATTCTTCTTTTGAAGGGAACCAAATTAAAGTGATACCAAACGTTAATAGTATAGCAGATAAAACCCTGGTGGTAGAATCAGATTGGTCATCCGCCTCATACTATTTTAGTATTGTGGCATTAAGTGAACTAGGAACTGAAATAACTTTGTCATCTTACAAAGAAGACTCATTACAGGGCGATTGTATCCTAGCTAAAATATATGAGCAATTTGGCGTTTCAACTGTATTTAAATCCAATACCATTACCCTTAAAAAAGTATCCGAATCTTATCAGCCTGTAAAACTAGATTTAATTAATGCTCCGGATATAGCACAAACCATTGCAGTAACGGCACTTGTTTTAGGAGTAGAATGTCATATGGTAGGATTACATACCCTTAAAATAAAAGAAACAGACCGCTTGGTAGCTTTAAAAACCGAAATTGAAAAATTAGGTGGAGAAGTTCAAATAGATAATAAATCTTTACTTTTAAAACCTCATGCTGTTTTGAAATCAAATATTTCTATAGCCACATACAATGACCATAGAATGGCTATGGCTTTTGCGCCAATAGCCCTAAAAGTTCCCGTTACAATTGAAGACGCCATGGTGGTTTCTAAATCCTACCCAACATTCTGGGAAGATTTAAAAGCCATTGGATTTAAATTAAACCTATAATTCTTGTCGATTTACTTGACAACCCCTGTTTTGAGATTGTATATTTGCCACTTTCTAAAAATTTAATCTTATGAAATTATCACATTTTAACTTTGATTTACCTAGCGAGCTTTTAGCGGAACATCCAGCTGAGAACAGAGATGAATCAAGATTAATGGTCCTTGATCGTAAAACACAAACAATAGAACACAAGCTGTTTAGGGATATTGTAGATTATTTTGATGAAGGCGATGTAATGATTTTAAATAATACGAAAGTATTTCCAGCACGTTTATATGGAAACAAAGAAAAAACAGGTGCAAGGATAGAAGTATTCTTATTAAGAGAATTAAACGAAGATCAAAGATTATGGGATGTTCTTGTTGATCCAGCTCGTAAAATTAGAATTGGGAACAAGTTGTATTTTGGAGAAGATGATGCTTTGGTTGCTGAGGTTATAGATAATACGACTTCAAGAGGGAGAACGTTACGTTTTTTATTTGATGGGCCTTACCACGAGTTTAGAAAAATTTTGAATGAGTTGGGAGAAACACCACTTCCCAAATATATCAAGCGTGATGTTGAACCTGAAGACATGGAAAGGTATCAGACCATATTTGCAAAAAATGAAGGTGCCGTTGCTGCCCCTACTGCTGGACTCCATTTTTCTAGACATTTATTAAAACGTCTGGAAATTAAAGGCGTTAAGTTACCAGAAGTTACACTTCATGTAGGTTTAGGTACTTTTAATCCGGTTGAGGTCGAGGATTTATCAAAACATAAAATGGATAGTGAGGAGATTATCATTCCTGATGCCTCTGCAGCTATCGTAAATGATGCTATTAAATCTAGGCGCAGAATTTGTGCTGTTGGAACTACTTCCATGAGAACTATAGAAAGTTCGGTATCATCTAGTGGTACACTAAATCCATATGAAGGGTGGACTAATAAATTTATTTTCCCTCCATACGATTTTAGTATTGCTAATTGTATGATTACTAATTTTCATACACCAAAATCAACATTATTAATGATGATCTCTGCATTTGCTGGTCATGAGTTTATGAAAGAAGCTTATGCAGAAGCTATTAAAGAAAAATACAAGTTCTATTCTTATGGTGATGCCATGTTAATTATCTAAGAATTGAAAATGATTAAATATAAAGCCTTGTTTATCAAGGCTTTTTTTATAAGCTTTTAAAAAGTTTTATTTTAGAGTAATGGATCAACCCAAACGTGATATTAGAGCACTAACAAAGGACGAACTTCGGGCGTTTTTTGTAAGTTCTGGAGACAAAGCTTTTAGAGGCAATCAAGTTTACGAATGGCTTTGGCAAAAATCGGCTCATACTTTTGAGGCCATGACAAGTCTTTCTAAGACTACAAGAGCAATGTTGGATGCAAATTTTGTAATTAATCACGTTCATGTCGATCAAATGCAACGCAGTGCTGATGGCACCATAAAAAATGCAGTAAAACTTCATGACGGTCTTATTGTAGAATCGGTTCTAATACCTACTCCAACCAGAACAACAGCTTGTGTATCCTCTCAAGTGGGCTGTAGTTTAGATTGTAAATTTTGTGCTACGGCAAGGCTAAAACGCATGCGAAATCTAAATCCTGATGAAATTTATGATCAAGTAGTGGCTATAGATCAAGAAAGTCGTTTATATCATAATAGACCACTAAGTAATATTGTGTTTATGGGTATGGGTGAGCCTTTAATGAACTACAAAAACGTTTTAAAAGCTATTGATAAAATCACCTCTAAAGAGGGGTTGGGAATGTCACCAAAACGCATTGTGGTTTCTACTTCTGGTGTGCCAAAAATGATTAAAAAAATGGCTGATGATGCGGTAAAATTTAAATTAGCAGTTTCTTTACATTCTGCCAGGGATGAGGTCCGTGACACCATTATGCCATTTAATAAAACATTCCCACTTAAAGATCTTAGAGATGCTTTAGAATACTGGTATGCCAAAACAAAAAACAGAATTACCTATGAGTATGTGGTTTGGAAAGGTGTTAATGACACCAAGGTAGATGTCGAAGCGCTGGTACAATTTTGTAAGTTTGCACCCAGCAAAGTAAACCTTATAGAATATAATCCTATAGATGATGGTATGTTTCAACAAGCAGAGGCTAGTGCCATAAACATGTACCAATCTATTTTAGAACGCAATAATATTATAGTGACAATTAGACGTTCTCGAGGCAAAGATATTGATGCCGCATGCGGCCAACTGGCCAATAAAACATAAAAAAAGCAACCTTAAAATAGGTTGCTTTAAAATAAAAAATTTAAGTTTTAAAAATTATTTAATTAAAACTTTCTTTCTTAAAACACTTTGACTTTTTTCATTGGTTAATTCAACAATATAAATGCCTTTACTCAAGGTATTTGTAAAAATAGAGTGTGTATTTTCTGTGGCTTTACCAGACAGCATAAGTTGTCCAGTCACAGAATATAAATTGTAATTAATATTTTTAGGTGTGTTGGCAATATTAATTTGATTGTCAAGAGCAGTTACTTTAATGTTTTTGTAATTTGCATCAAGAATACTTAATTGATCTTCACCTTGTCCTGCTGTAAGAGATTCTCCTACAGTAAGGTTTAATGCTACAGATTCCACAGAAATGTGACCGTTTGCTAAAACAGCCATTTTGATCCAACCATAATGAGTATCATCACCAGGTAAAATTTTAAAACCAAGATAACGCATTTCATAGTTGGTATTGGCAGAGGTCCATTGGTCTCCACCAAATTGACCATCATTGAAATTTAATGTTCCTCCATTAGTAGAACCTAAAGACATAGGGTCTAAATCTTCAATGAATGACGAGGCACTTCCTATATCACTACCAAATGCCAATGCAGAGGGATAATTGTAACCAGCAATTGTATTACCTACTAGAGCTGAATATCCATTGTAAGTCTCTGCTTGAATATAAGTAAAATCAACACTTCTACTTAGTGTTTGGATAAGAATCTCTGGTAGAATAGTTCCTGCGGAGTTTTCTAATCCCAAATAAGCTGTACCCCACGAAGATCCGTCCTCATTGTAGGGTCCTGATGCTGAGGAGTCATATGTATCACCAGTAAAGCCGACAGCATCAGCTGATACTTGAGCTTGAGTAGCTGACCCTCCCAAAATAGCAGCACTTAAAGCGCCATATTTTAACAGTTTTTCGTTTTTAAGAGTAGTTTTTTTCATATTTTTCGTTTTTTAGTTTAAATTAAATATAGTAAAAATTATATGAATAGCTTTAAAACACACTCTTAGAGTGTTTTTTTTTGAATAATTCATTTTTTAATTAAATAAATTGTGAAAATGAAAATAAAGAAACAAAAATTTGAAATATCTGTAGAGGGTTCTATTGGTTTACTGGCATTGGGAGATGTAGGGCACATTGCTTGGCTCAAAGCAAAAAATAAACACATAGTTGAAGTTGAAAGTAAAAAAAGTAAAAATGAAAAAACCTAAAGTTCTTTTGATTGGTTGGGATGCTGCAGATTGGCAAACCATATGGCCGTGTATAAAAAAAGGTTACATGCCAGCGCTAAAAAGTATTATGGATAGAGGGGTTTACGGTAATATGGCAACTTTAAATCCCTCATTCTCGCCAATGCTTTGGACAACTGTTGCAACGGGTAAAACTCCAGATAAACATGGTGTTTTGGGGTTTTTAGAAGTGATGTCTAACCAAAAGGGAATTAGAGAAACCACATCAGCTTCTAGAAAAACTAGGGCGCTTTGGAATATTTTTCATAATCAAGGTTTAAAATCTAATTTAGTAGGTTGGTGGCCAAGTTTTCCAGCAGAACCTATTAATGGCGTAGTTGTATCTGACCATTTTCATAAAAATCAAAAGAGTAGAGAAAAGATTAAACCTCTAAAGACTGGAATTATTCATCCAAAATCTTATGAAAAAACATTAGAAAATTTGAGATTTTTTTCAGATGAGTTTACAACATCTCATTTACTCCCTTTTATTCCTAATGCAAAGAAAATAGATTTTAAAAATGAGAAGCATTTTAAAAAATTTTCAACGTTTTTGAATATGCTTAGTGAGAACTGCACGGTGCATAATGTTTTTACAAATCTCATAAGGACTACCGAATGGGATTTTACGGCTGTGTATTATGATTTAATTGATCATATTGGTCACACGTTTATGGAGTTTTATCCACCTAAGATGAAAAATGTTAATGATTTGGATTATGAAATATTTAATCAAATGGTAGATCATGCTTATCGTTTTCAAGATATGATGTTAGCTAGAACCTTAGAGCTTATTGATGACGATACCACTATAATTATTATGTCTGATCACGGTTTTGAGTCTGGAGCTAAAAGAAGAATTGAGAAGGTAAATTATTTTGTTGAGGCGGCATTAGATCATCGGCAATTTGGAATGTTTGTCGCTGCCGGGCCAAACCTTAAATCAAATGAAAAAGTATTTGGATTAGGTTTAGTGGATGTGGCACCAACCATATTAGATATTTTTGATCTTCCTGTAGGCGAGGACATGGATGGTAGTGTAGCTACAGACATCTTTATAAAACCAAAACCAAAAAATACCATCCCATCTTGGGATTTAGTAAAGGGTGATTTTGGTGAATTGGATAAAAGCATGAAGTTTGACCAAATTTCAAGTCAAGAAGCTATCAATCAAATGGTTGAATTGGGTTATATAGAAAAACCCTCAGGAAATCTAGCAATGGATATCAAACAGACCTATTGTGATAAGCGTTTTAACTTATCAAAAGTATATATAGGTAAAGGAGATTTACTAAAAGCTAAAGAAATTTTATTAGATTTAGTTAAGGAAGAACATCCTATAGATACGACTCCTTATTATCTTGAATTAGTTTTTTTAAGTATAAATGAAAAAAATATAAATGATTCAGAAAAATATCTAAAAATTCTTAAAAAGGCAAAGTCGAGATTTTCATTCAATACTTTTTTTATTGAAGTTTCAATTTTGAAATTAAAAGGTGAATATGAAAAGGCTATAAGTTTACTAAATTCCCATGTACAAAAATTTCCTTCAGATTATGCCTATTACCAAATGGGACAATATTACAGGCATATTGATAAATTTCCCGAAGCCAGGAAAGCATTTGAAAATGCCATAGAAATCAATGGTAATAAGGCGAAATATTGGGTTAGTTTAGGTGAAGTTCATTTTCAATTGGAAGAATTTGAGGATGCGGCTAATGAGGCACTGATCGCTATTGAATTAGTAAGAAATTTTGCAGATGCACATTATTTACTTGGTATGGCTTTGGAAAAGCTTGGAGATACAGAAAATTCCAAAACGGCCTTTTTAACAGCAAAATATTTGCTTAAAAAAGATTCAAAAAAGATTGATCATGCAGTTGAAAATATAGAAACACAAATCTCTTTAGAATCTAAGCAAAATTTTCAAAATTCACCTACAAAAGATGCAATAATTGTGGTTTCTGGTTTACCAAGATCTGGTACCTCACTTATGATGCAAATGTTGAATAATTCAGGTTGTAAGGTTTTAATTGACAAGGAACGTATTGCAGATGAATCCAATCCCAAAGGTTATTTTGAGTATAAACCAGTGATGAATTTAATGAATGATAATTCATGGCTTCATAAAGCAAAGTCAAAAGCAGTAAAGATTGTTGCTCCGCTACTTAAATTTTTGGATCAAAAGCATCGTTACAAAGTTGTTTTTATGCAACGTGATATAGATGAAATTATGGTTTCGCAATCTAAAATGCTAAAGCGTGATCATGAAACGCTGTCACTTTCTCTTAAAGAAGGATTAGAATCTATTTTAAGTGAAGTCAAACGCTGGGAAAATTCTAACCCTGGGGTTCAAATACTTATTGTTGATTACAATGTGCTGATTGATAACCCAGAAAGTCAAATACCAAAAATTGTAGAATTTTTAGATCTAGATTTAGATACCGCTAAAATGAGTAACGCCATAGATGCTTCCTTATACAGAAATAGGTTAAAAAAAAAGTAACCTAATTAGGTTGCTTTTTTAATTTTACTCTTTAATGAGTTTATACGTTTTGGATTGATTCCTAAAATCTAATTTAAAGAGATGTAACCCTTTTTGGAATATTAGAGATATCTAAAGTGTTATTAAATAACTCGCTTTTCCGCACTTGTTTTACTTCTTGACCAACTTTATTGTAAATGGTAATCAAGTCTAATTTATTACCTTTATTAATAGTCACAAATTTAGAGGCAGGATTAGGAGCCATACTAAATGTGTCAAATGGATTTTTAGTAAAACTTAGTGGTTCTTCTGTTCCAGTTGTAAACATAATAGTTTCACCTTCTGTAACACCCCAAGCAGAATAGGTTATCATTTTATAGTAGTAAGTTGTATTTTTTTCCCAAGAATTTGACAAGTTTAACGTATTACCATAGGTAAATATCCCTCTTCCTGCATAGAGATTAAGTGGACTTTCTCCCAATAGAAACTGTTGAATAGTGATATTCTCGTTAGGATTTTCATAAGAAAATACTATGAGCTTGTAGTTGTCACTATCTACTGATATTGGAACATCAACGGTATTATTAGCAGGATTGTAATTTATTAAACTTGCTGGATTACCATTATTGACTTCGGTAGTAAATGAAAATATTTCAGAAGGAGTAGTACCAACTATAATTATCTGTAAATATTTGACTTTTAACTAATTTTAATATTTAACCCTCTTTTCTTAAGTGTTTTTCATTAGTCGTTCTTATTTTTGTGAATTATTAACTTTTTTAATAGTTTGATTTGAAAGTTGTAGAGCAAATAAAAGCACCTATTGCATATGAAATGAATCTTTTTGAGCAAAAGTTTCATTTATCAATGTCTAGTA
>JBELHJ010000019.1:0-40315 GCA_042091495.1 Bacteroidota bacterium | reverse complement strand
CTGTTGATAAAGCCATTAAAGTTGCAGAATTATTGGGAAAAACCACTAAGCTCGCACGTTGGCAGCTTCTAGAGCAATATATTAGAGAAGATATTATGAATAATGCATGGAGTGATGAGGTGAAAGCATTTACTCAAGCCTACGGCTCTACAGATTTAGATGCTTCTGTTTTACTCATGGAATCCTATGGTTTTATAGATGCAAAACATCCTAAATATGTAAGCACTGTAAAAGCCATAGAAAAAGAGTTGTCTAATGATGGCTTATTATACAGATATAAAAACAAAGACGATTTTGGTTTGCCTACCTCTTCGTTTACGATATGTACTTTCTGGTTTATAAACAGTTTGTATAAAATAGGCGAAGAAGAAAAAGCGGTTAGACAGTTTGAAAAATTATTATCCTATAGTAATCATTTAGGTCTGTTTAGTGAGGATATAGATTTTAAAACCAAACGCCTACTCGGAAATTTTCCTCAGGCCTACTCACACTTAGCTTTAATTGAAACAGCAATTAATTTGTCAAACATTACAAAGCAAGAACAGGTTAAAGAAGTTTTATCCTAAAATTTTGAGTAAAAACTTACTCGCCGTAATATATTGGAATTGCAATATTACCATTAACGCCTTGGTCAGCTATTGCCACGAATAGCATGGTTGGTTTTCCAGTATCGTCGGTTAGCACATAAGGGCGTTCAACGCGTTCTGGTTTCCATAAGGTACCATCTTCTAGTAAGACCTCTTTTTTCATAAAAACAGAACGTTCATGCGGTTCCCAATCTTTAGCATTATCTGAATAAAAGAGTGCTAAGTCCCTTTTCCCCATAACGTGACAAACCATAAAATAAAGTTTGAGTTCTTGGTCGAACCACATACAAGCATCTTCGGTTTGTGCTTTATCATATACGGGTTCTTTCTCAAATTTAAAAGGCCCTTCTGCTAATGTGCTTTCTCCAACTAATTGAATACGAAACCATTGCTCTTTGTCAACATCGTCACCTTTCATAATCATGGTGTATTTGTTGTTATTATATACCACTGCAGGATTTACAGCAATGTTTTTAAATAATATATCATCAGGTTCAACAACAGGACATTTATAGCGCACAAATGGACCATTTGGATTATTAGCCACAGCAACTCCTATACGTTGGCTATTTCTAACTAACTTTCTATTGTTTTCAAACCATAGGCTGACATTGGCAGGAGAATTAAGTTTATGATTTGGTTTATGCGTTCCCAAATCGTTAGCAATGTAATACATCTTAATTTTTCCTTCGGCTATAATTACATAGGGATTGTGTGCGTTATTAGTGTCCCAACCTTCTTTTTTTTCAGACTCAAGAACCACATTTTCAAATTTAAATGGTCCTTCGGGATTATCAGATACTGCATGAACAATTTCACAATAAGTCAACCACCCTTTATGCTTATATTTTTCATGCCATCTGGAGTAATAGGCATGGTATTTATTATTCCATTTAATAACAGAATTACCCCAAACATAATAATCTTGATTCACTAAAACATGGGCTGAGCTTTGTTGATTACTAAAATTTGCTTTAATAACAACTGGAAGTGTTTCAAACTTTAAGTTATTGTAATTTCTATTTTGATTCGGAGTTTTTGTTTGACAAGCGAATAGAAGAAGTAGTGCAATACAAGACAGCCAAGTGTATTTCATTTAATAATAAGTTAGATTACTTGAGGGGGGTGATACAAACATAATATTATTTAGTGTATTTTAATTTAATTTCATCAAGCTTGTTAAACACACAAATAGTAATTTGAACATTTTAATTACTCTGTATTAAACTCAGTTAAAACGGGTAGGGCTTTATTATTAAAATCAAACAGCGCTTGGTTTTCCCATGGAGATGCCTCTTGAGATTGATCTCCCTTCCAAGCTATTAATTCGGCCCCCCAATAACAAAAACCAATACCTTTATCTAGACTTTCAGTTAATGTTTTTATGGCATTGATAAAGTCTTTTTGTCCGGTTGAGGTAGCTGGGTAATCCGGTAAAATTAATTGAGATTCAAGCCCCACAATGTTATTAGTCCAATCGTTCCAGTCCAAGGTAAATGGATAGGCCGTTTCTGCAATTATTATTTCCTTATCATGAACAAGGCTTAGGTTATGCATTGTAGATTTTAGACCATTAAGAGATTTTCCATGCCAAAGCGGATAAAATGATAAGCCAATGATATCGTAATCTATAGTTTTGACTTGGTTATAAAACCAAGTAGCTCCATCTACACCTGCAAAATGTAAAATAATTTTAGCCGAATCAGAGTTTGCTCTAACAGCAGCACAGCCTTCACTTAAAAGACTCAAAAAGTTTTGGTAATTAGATGTTATGTCCCCATTAGGGTGTAAAAATCCATGATTAATTTCATTACCAATTTGAATATACTGAGGTGCAATTTCTTTGACGACTTTGGCGGTGTATTCATATACAGTCTCTTTTAAGGATTCATGATCTAACTCTTGCCATTGCGATGGTGTTTCTTGATGGCCTGGGTCTGCCCAAGTATCAGAATAATGTATGGTAAGCCAAATTTTGAATCCCTGACTTTTTAAGGTTTTAGAAAATGTTTTTACTTCATCAAAGCCAGAATGAGGAGATATAGGGTTTACCCACAATTTTAATCTTATCGTATTTACACCGTTCTCTTTTAGGATATTTAAAAAGCCTTTTGCACTTCCATTTAAGTCATAAAATATGGGGTTTGAAATGGTTATTTCAGGATAACCGGAAATATCAACAGCAGAGACAAAAGACGCATTAGTTTCAGCTGGTTCAGACGAATTTACCGTATCTTTATCACAAGCATTTACTGTAAGAAAAAATGTAATTAATAGAAACGTTCTAAGCATTAAAACAACAAGTTATGTGATTAATTAAAAAGCACATGCTAGTAAAGTTACTGATTTAATTTTTACTAAAAGTATAATAAACTTCAGTCAAATTTAAGGCTTATTTTTTAAGGCTTCAATTTGCTTCAAAACTTCATCAGCCTCTGCCATTTTATTATCACTTTCTTTCCTATTTGTGTGTGAAAGTTTGTAGGATGCTTCTAGAAGCTTTTTGTATTTGATCTCTAGTTTTTCTACTTCAGTTTTTTTTTTAAAAAAATTAAACATAGCTATTTTTTAAGTTAATAATTGTTCGTAAAAGCCACCAATTTTTAGATCTCTGACTATAAAGTGAATTTCTAATATCCAGTTTCGTTTTTCACCATGGCTATCTAAGTCAAACATGTCATTATGGTTATCAGGGTGAATATATAATTGGTAATTACCTGGTTCTAGGCTTTCATGAGGAAATTCACCTATGAGATGTCCTGCTATTTCTCCCCCAAATTCCCATCCATATGCTTTTGCTTTAGTAACAGCAAATTCAAATAACTCTGATGCTTTAAGGGTGGTTTGTTTATCAAACCAGTCCTTGGTTTCTTGCCAAGCAGTTTCTATATCTTTTTTTAATTTTAATTTTACAGGATCATCACCAATGACATAAGTTCTTCCAAGATCTGCCTCCCATTTATCAATGATTGGTCCAAAGTCAAAAAATAGGATATCATTTTTTTGAATAATTCTGTTTGGTGGATTTTCTTTATAGGGATGTAATGTGTTCTCTCCACACCTCACAATTCTTTTATGCCAATGTTTATCAATATCAAATAATTCTTTGGCTAGTTGAAATACCTCTTTATTAAGCGTTTCTTCATCTTTACCAGCAACTATTAAATTCCTGTTTTCTACTTCATGGAATAATGCTACAGCTATTTCTTCTGCTTTAACTAAGTTCAATCTAACGCTATCCATATTCGGCTTAGAATAATTTAAATACCGTAAACGGTTTTTTAAAATTATAAATTAGGTTCTTATTAATTTAGTTTTTCTAAAACTTTTAACAGTGTATATGAACTTAGCTAGTAACTTGTTTTTTTATGATTTCAACGATACGATTAATTACAATTTCAGATAAGTTCCATTACGGTTAGTTTGGGATGTAAATATAAGTGAATTTATCTTAAGGTATAATTCACAATTAAGGCCACAACTTCATTATAACTTTTAATGCCCTTTTTCTGGTTATTGGCTTTTAAATAATTGCTATAAGTAAACTTAAAAAGCGGTTCAAAAGGATTTTCATAAGAAGCCCAAAATTGGCTTTGTATTTTAAAATGTTTAATAACGCCGGGATTAATTTGCTTATAAAGCGCTTCAAATTGGGCTTTGTCTCTATAATATAACTCATTTAAACAATAACGCAAGGCAAAACCATATCCCGACAAATTGAATACCGGATCTGGGTGCTTAACTGTAGCTAAAAACCCAATAAAATTGGCTTCGTTTTCTGCGGCATAACCCAGTTGGTGTGCCATTTCGTGTGCTGCAGTTAGGGGTGTATTAAATAGTGGCATAAGGTCATCTACTTGGGCTTCATGGGTAAACGGATTTAAATAACCGCTAAACCCCATGTAGGTTAATGGTAAACTCAATAATGAAGCCTTAACTCTTTTTGGTAAATAAGGGACTTCAAACGTATTGGTGTTTTTTAGGGCTTCATAGCCCTTATATGTGTTGTTAAAAAGAGTTTCACGGTCTGTTTTAAATGTCACCATTAGGCTGTCATTAGTACTTAATTGCCTGTGTATGGTATTGGTTTGATCTAAAAGTAGGTTAACTGTTTTTACTAAATCTTCATTACTGTAAGCTACTTCTAAATTCATTTTGGAGTGCAATGAAGGGCGGTAATAGTTTAGACCCCATAACACATGAAATAGAAAATAAAGTACGCTTATTACTTGTGTTATTTTTAATATTTGTTTTGTTGGGTACCTTTTAAATTCATGGCGTTGTTTGTAGATATTGAATAATACCGTTACAATAAAAATAGCGTATAACACATCGCCTACAGAAAACGGAACCCATGAAAATAATTGTTGCATTAAACCAGAGATGTAAGGGTATATACCATTAGAGTAGTAGGTCTCAATTAGTGCAGGATGTTGTTTTAATAATTGTACCAATAGGTATTGTGGAATAAGCATTAAGCTAATAAATAGGCGTCTGGAGATATGCATAATTCAAAAATAGAAATTGTTTTTAAATAGCTCTTTGGTTTCTGTACATTTGTACTCAGAAAAAAAGAGAGTTATGAATTCAGAAATACGTGCTTTAGAGCCGCAATTACTATGGAATAAATTTGCTGATTTAAATGCAGTGCCTCGCCCTTCTAAAAAGGAAGAGCGTGTCATTAACTTTATGGTAGATTTTGGTAAACAGCTAGGACTAGAAGCCCTTGTTGATGCTGTAGGTAACGTAATAATAAAAAAACCGGCTACCCCTGGTATGGAAAACCGCACTACGGTGGTCATGCAATCCCATTTAGATATGGTACACCAAAAAAATAACGATACGGTATTTGATTTTGATACCCAAGGCATTGCCATGTATGTAGATGGTGATTGGGTGCGTGCTAAAGGTACAACCTTGGGAGCCGATAACGGTTTGGGAGTAGCAACAATAATGGCTATACTAGAAAGTGATACTATTTCACATCCGGCCATTGAAGCTTTGTTTACTATAGACGAGGAAACTGGAATGACAGGTGCTATGGGGTTAGAAGGGGGCTTGCTAGAAGGCGGGATTTTATTAAACCTAGACACCGAAGAAGATGATGAAATTGGTGTTGGCTGTGCCGGAGGTATAGATGTGACAGCTACCCGTTCTTATGAAGAAGAAGAAACACCAGAGTCTAAAATTGGTTTTACAATAGAAGTAAAAGGCTTGCAAGGTGGGCATTCTGGAATGGATATTCATAGAGGTTTGGGTAATGCAAATAAGCTTATGAACCGGTTATTATTTGATACTTTTGAATCTTTTGGTTTAAGAATTTCTGAAATAGACGGTGGCAGCTTACGCAATGCCATTCCTAGAGAGAGTAAGGCTGTGGTAGCTGTAGATGCAGTTCATGAAGCTGCATTTGTTGAAGCTATGAACTTTAAAGCAAATGCCATAAAAACAGAATTAAAGACCATGGAGCCCCAGTTAGAAGTTATAATTTCTGCTACTGATGCACCTGAAAAAATAATGGATTTGGGGATACAAGAAGGCCTTTTACGTGCGTTGTATGCTACCCTAAATGGCGTATACAGAATGAGTGCTGATATTGAAGGTTTGGTTGAAACATCAAACAATATTGCGCGTGTTATTGTTAAAGCGGGGCAAATTAAAATAGGCTGTTTAACACGCTCATCGGTAGAGACCTCTAAATGGGATATGGCCAATACTTTAGTATCTACTTTTGAGCTTATTGGTTGTGAAGTTAGTTGTGATGGTGATTATCCCGGATGGACACCTAATATGGATTCTCCTATTTTAAAAGTATTAAAAGAAACCTATACCAATTTAAATGGGCAACCACCTCACGTAGCGGCATGTCATGCCGGTTTAGAGTGTGGTATTCTTGGAACCCATTATCCAGAAATGGACATGATAAGTTTTGGTCCTACTATTAAAGGGGCACATTCTCCAGATGAACGTGCTAGTATAGCCTCTGTAAAAAAATATTGGGCTTTTGTTCTGGAAATTTTAAAAGCCATTCCAGAGGCTTAATTAATTAGTGAATACAAATAAAAAAAGCAGCTCATTGAGCTGCTTTTTTTTATGAGTTTATAAAGTTACTACTCTGTTGCTGTAGGACTTTCATCTACCATTTCAATAATGAAAATTAAGTCGGCGTTAGGTGGAATTACACCGCCAGCACCTTGAGGGCCATAAGCCAAATGTGACGGTAAGTATAAAAAGGCTTTATCGCCAATATTAAGTGCAGCAACACCTTCTTTAAATCCAGGAATCATTTGTGCTTCTGGACCAACTATAACTGGCATAGGATCGTATCCGCCACCATCTAAACGTCTTTGATTGAACATTTCAAACTTTCGTGAAACAGACTCCACGTTAGAATCGAATAATTTTCCGTTTGTAAAATACCCTTCATAAAATACTGGTACTGTAGTGCCATTTTCTGGTTTTGTACCAGTTCCTTCAATTATTTTGTAAAGCATTAATCCAGAATCAAAAGTTTCAGCTTGTGCTTTATATTCTTCTAAAACAGCTGCATTTTCTTCTTCAGCTATTTTTAAACGCGCTTCTTTTTCAGCTTTAAGTTTTTCTTCTTCTTCAAAGTGATTGTTAAATAGGTCTGCCGCTTTAAACTTTTTGGCAGCTTTACCTTGTCTTATAATTTTAACCGTAGTCATTACTACGTCTTCTTTTGGCTTGTCTCCTGGTTCTGTTTCTAAATCAGAAATTTTTAATAGTACATTCTCACCTTTAACAATGTATCCAAATACCGTATGTCTACCATCTAACCAAGGCGTTTCTTTTTCAGTAATGAAAAATTGACTTCCATTTGTGCCTGGGCCAGAATTAGCCATAGATAATGTTCCTGGTTTATCGTGCTTTAAATCTGTGATTTCATCTTTAAAACGGTACCCAGGGCCTCCAGTTCCTGTACCTAGAGGATCACCACCTTGTATCATAAAATCATTAATAATTCTATGAAATGTAAGACCATCATAATAGTTTTTACCCTCGTAAGTACTGTCAACCATTTTATTGTTTCCTTCTGCTAAAGACACAAAATTAGCAACGGTTACAGGTGTTTTTTCAAATTCAAGTTTAATTACCATTACCCCGTGATTGGTAGTGATTTCAGCAAAAAGTCCGTCGCCTAAATCTGGATAGGGGTCTTTGCATGAAGTAGCTGTTACAAATAAGAACAGTAAACTAAGGGGTAACATAGATTTGATAAATTTCATATTAATTTTATTTATTGTTGTTGTATAGAGTCTAATGAGACGTTGCAAATTAAAGGAATATTTGATCCAATTTTGTTCTTATCGCCATAAAATCCATAGGCCTTTTGCGATAAAAATAAAAAGGTCACTTTTTCACCGGTTTTCATAAGTTTTAAACCTTGACGTAAGCCAGAGAATAGAGTTTCTTTGTCCATTAAATAATTTTGTGGTTGAAGTGCTTCTGCGGAATATATAGTATCTCCGTTAAAGCTTCTAACACTGTAGGTGTAGAAAACACGATCACCAAATTTAGGGGTAACGGTGTCTAATTCACTTTTAATGTCATAGGTATACCAAAATCCGTTTTTTGAATCTTGATAATCATGCAAACTATCTGCTTTGATATATTGCATAATAAGTTTTTGCTCTTTTTGTGTTAAGGCCTTATTGCGCTGTGCCATTTCTTTAATGTAAGACCCAGAAGAACGGGAAATTGGCGCTCTAGCTTCGGGCGATTGGCAAGCCGTTATAAAAAAAAGCAAGACCAAAACATAAATGTTGGTTATTGATTTATTCATTGATTAGGGTGTTATATTGGGGGAGTATATTTTTAAAACGGGTTATTGTTTCTTGAAGGGTTTCTGAGCTTCTACCACCTGCAGCATTGGTGTGCCCGCCACCACTAAAATGGGCTCTTGAAAGTTCGTTTACAGAAAAGTTACCTTTACTACGCAATGATATTTTAATTATGTTATCGGCGCTGTTTTCAATAAAAATAGCGGCCAGAACAATACCTTTTAGTGATAAACAATAATTAACAAAACCTTCGGTGTCGCCTTTTTTAAAATCGTTGTCGTCTAAGTCCTTTTGACTTAAATACATAAACGCTGTTCGATAGCTCTTTAAAATAGTGAGGCTATTTAATGCTACGCCAAGAAGCTGCAATCTAGATGGATCGTTGGCATCAAAAACATTGTTATGTATTTGTGCGTTATTGGCACCAGCCTCAATAAGGTGGGCAACAATTTTATGGGTTTTATTGCTAGTAGATGCAAACCTGAAAGAACCCGTATCGGTCATTATACCAGTATACAAGGCCGTAGCAATATTACTGTTTACAGTTTTAGCATCTCCCATCATGTCAATAAAATGATATACCATCTCACAGGTTGAAGACATGCTCACATCAGAATACATATAGGTGGCATAATCATCGGGGGCTTGGTGATGGTCTATCATGATTTTTATGGCTTTAGAAGTAGTTAAAGCAGCTTCGGCTTCTCCCGTTCTGTGTAAAGCATTAAAATCGAGGGTAAATATAAGATCAGCCTCTTGAATTATTTTTGAGGCCTTTTCTATGGCCTCGTCAAATATTACAATATCTGCTGCTCCTGGAATCCAAGATAAAAACTCAGGAAAAGCGTTAGGTACCATAACCAAAGGGTTTTGTCCTTTAAGTTTTAGGTAATGCGCTAAACCAAGTATAGAGCCTACAGCATCACCGTCTGGATTAACATGAGGTATGATAACAATTTGTTTAGGCGTATCTAAAAGTGCTTTAATAGCTTGAATGTTTTCTAAAATCATAGAGGACGAATATACAATTTTTTAATATTGCAGTTTGTGGTTAATTGAAAGAAATCCATTACTTTTGCCCAAAATTTAAACAGATTAAAATGTCAACAAATAGAACATTTACAATGCTTAAGCCAGATGCTGTTGAAAAAGGACACATTGGCGCTATTTTAGAAAAAATTTCAGCTTCAGGTTTTAGAATTGTAGCAATGAAACTTACACAAATGACTAAGCAAGATGCTGAAACATTTTATGCTATTCACAAAGAAAGACCATTTTTTGGTGAATTGGTAGAATATATGACTCGTGGTCCTATTGTTGCAGCTATCCTTGAAAAAGACAATGCTGTTGAAGACTTCAGAGCTTTAATTGGAGCAACTAATCCAGCAGAAGCAGCAGAAGGAACTATCCGTAAAATGTTCGCAGTTTCTATTAGTGAAAACGCTGTTCACGGAAGTGATAGTGATGAAAATGCAGCTATTGAAGGTGCTTTCCATTTCTCTGGAAGAGAGCAATTCTAAGCATGCTAAGCACAACATAAATCAAAGCAACCTTAGGGTTGCTTTTTTTGTTTACGCAAATACAATATCTTGAATAATAGCCCTGCCTAGTTCCTTATTAAGCATGTCTATGATTTTTGTTTTACCATAACTTAATTCTTCACGAAGTACGCTAGAGCTAAACTTTACAAAAAGGGTTGACCCTTGTAGTTTAATATCAGAGGTGTACCTGCTAACACCCTGTCCCATCATGTTTTCCCATACCACCTTAACATTGACTTTATCTAAGCCCTTTTGAAGGTTGTTGGTGTCTACAAATTCCTTTAAGACATCACTTATAGATAGGTTGTCATTACTGCGTTTACTCATGGATTAATATCAAGTGGTTGGTATCTTTTGTAAAGATAGATAAGATTATTCTCAAGTTTTAGTTTTAACCTGGAATTATTGATTTGTAAAATTTCTTCCTGCCATTGGCTGGTGTCATTTTTGTATTTTAAAAAGAGACTACGCGCACTGTCTATGAGTTTAAACTCAAGAGCATCATCTGTAATTTTATAACGTCCAGAAAATTGAGGCTGTACTTTTTTCTTAACTCCAGAAAAGGCCTCACTAAACGCATAGTGGTCAATTAATCCGCTATAGTTATATGCCTTGGATGTTCTATTTTCTAATGTTACTTGCTCTATGGTCCAATAGCCTGTTAATATATTCTTGGTCTCCTCAATCCCAGGTTGGCAACCTAAACAGCATATTAAAATAATAATAAGGCCTAGAGCTTTCATAGTTTAAACATTTTATAGGATTGTTCTGTGGTTTTAACAACAGCCTCTGTTCTATCGGCATGGGTATCACTAATAAAAAGCTGTCCAAAGTGGTCCTGGTTTACAAGGTTAACAATCTGTGCTACCCGGTTAGCATCCAGCTTGTCAAAAATATCATCCAGTAACAAAATAGGAGGATAACCACTTTGTTGTTTTATAAAATCAAATTGGGCCAGTTTTAAAGCAATTAGAAAGGATTTTTGTTGTCCTTGACTTCCAAATTTCTTTATTGAAAAGCCGTCTATTTCAAAGTTTAAATCGTCTTTGTGTATGCCTACACTTGTATGTTGCAACACTTTGTCTTTATTGAGGTTTTCTACTAGAAGCGCTTCAAGAGATTGCTCATGCAATTGACTTTTATAAGAAAGATTAATGGTTTCATTTCCGTTACTTATGCGGTCATATCTTGATTTAAAAATAGGAATAAATATATCTAGAAACTCACCACGCTTTTGGTAAATATTTTGGGCATACCCAGTAAGTTGTGCATTGTAAATTTCTAAAGTATCCTTGTTAAATGTATTGTTTAGAGCAAAGTATTTAAGTAAGGCGTTACGTTGCCCTAAAACTTTATTGTAATTGATTAAATCGTTGAGGTAAATTTTATCATTTTGGGCAATAACACTATCCATAAATTTTCTACGGGTTTCACTACCCTCAGCAATGAGATCTCTGTCCGATGGTGAAATAATTACCAAAGGAATTAAGCCTATGTGCTCGCTTAGTTTATCATAAGTCTTAGCATTACGCTTAATGACTTTTTTTTGCCCCTTTTTTAGAGATACCACAACTTTTTCATCCGCGCTATCTTTTTCAAAAAGACCCTCAATTACAAAAAAACTCTCACCATGTTTAATATTTTGGGATGCAATGGGGTTGAAATAACTTTTTCCGAAAGCCAAGTGGTAAATGGCATCAAGAATATTGGTTTTGCCAATCCCATTATTGCCCACAAAACAATTAATCTTAGCATCGCATTCAAGGGTATGCGATTCAAAATTTTTATAATTAAGTAAAGACAAGCTTTTTAAAATCATTAAAATGTCTGGGTTTTAACTTTTAGAGAGGTAATAATTTAGTTTTGACAAATATCTAAATTAAGGTTTAATTGCCTTTTATTTATGGATAAAAATTTTATTTTTGCCCTTACGTAAAATTAGAATATATGGCAACTTATAAGAAACGAGGCTATAAACCAAAAACTAAGGTTGAGCAAGAAGTACAGATTGAAGATGATTCAACTACGGCAGAGGTATTTAACACCCTTGATGAGTCTGCATCGAAAACAGAGGAGTGGGCAGTTAAAAATCAAAAGTCAATTTTAGTTACTGTAGGTGCAATTGCTGTTATCGTTTTAGGATATTTATCTTACACCAAATACATTTTAGAGCCCAAGCAAAGTGAAGCAATGAACGAAATGTTTACTGCCAAGAATTATTTTAATGAGGCCCTAGACGCTATTGAGAAAGATTCTTTATTTAACCTTGCTTTAAATGGTGCTGAGGGTAAATTTGGTTTTATTGATATTATTGATAATTACGGAGGGACTCCTGCTGCTAATTTATCAAATTACTACGCGGGTGTTTCTTTTTACAATCTTAAAGATTACCAGAAAGCCATTTCATATTTAAGTGATTTTAGTTCTGATGACATCATGTTATCTGCTTTAGCAAAGGGAAAAATTGGTGATGCTTTTGCGCAATTAAACCAATTAGACGATGCTTTAGATTATTATGAAAAAGCAGTAGCGGCTTCTGATAACGACTTTACAACACCAATGTTTTTGTATAAAGCGGCAACTGTTGCTTTAGATCAAGGTGATGCCAAGAAAGCTTTAGCACATTTTGAAACGATTAAAAACGTTTACCCAAAAGCCACTGAGGCTTCAAACATTGATGCGCTTATAGGTAGTGCTAAATCAAGATTGTAATGGCTACGGTTCATAACAATTTATCAACATACGTCAGTTCTAAAGTCCCAAACGCGAGTTCATTTCGGTTTGGGATTGTTTTTTCAGAATGGAATGAATCCATTACCACTGCATTACATCAAGGTGCTGTAAATACGCTTTTAGCGCACAAGGTTCCAGAATCTCAAATTACCAGTTGGGCAGTACCAGGCAGTTATGAGCTAATTTACGGTTGTAAAAAAATGCAACAGCAAAATGTTGACGCTATTATTGCTATAGGAAGTGTGATTCAAGGTGAAACTAAGCATTTTGATTTTGTTTGCAGTGCAGTAGCCCAGGGTATTAAAGATTTAAATGTTAACCATGATATTCCAGTGATTTTTTGTGTGCTAACAGACAATACCCTAGAGCAGGCCCAAGACCGTTCTGGTGGTCGTCACGGAAACAAAGGGGTTGAGGCAGCCATTGCAGCTATAAAAATGGCAGCACTTAGGAAATAATTCAAAGACTTTATTGTCAATAACTTTAACGAAATTTTTGGAGGAAGGTCAATTGTAACCAATTCCTTTTCGTTAAATTTGGTTGATTTACTTAGCGTAACTATCACTTTATGTTTCGACAAAAGCAACCAAGACAATTTCAATTTAAAGGCCGCACTAATCAAGAGGAATCATCAACTTTAAACGATGATTTGTCTTCTCAGTGGCAACATTTGAAAGCATCAAAAAGAAAAAAGAAAAGCCTCTTTTTTAATTCAATGCCTTTCTTTATTCTTGCATTACTTGGGTTATTAGTGTTGTGGTATGTTTTAAGTTTATACTAACAGTATGGGATTTTTAAATAGTAGAAAAAATAAACGTTTTAATTACACACCAAGATTTTACAAGGGTGAAGGTAGCCCTTATGAAATGAAACATAAATTTGATGCCTACAGGAGTACGGTAGATCCCGGTAAAGGCATTAAGGGAAAGTTTTTAAATGCTATTAATGATTTTAAGTCGAATCCAGACCGAAATACCAACAGACGTGTTTTAATTATTATTTTTATTTTAATATGTATTTGTCTGGTAATTTTAGAGTTTGATTTAAGTATATTTTTCAGCTAAACGCTATGGCAGATATCATTCAATTATTACCAGATCATGTGGCCAATCAAATTGCTGCTGGAGAAGTCGTACAACGCCCTGCTTCTGTAGTAAAAGAACTCATGGAAAATGCCATAGATGCTAATGCCACATCTATTAAGCTTTTAGTAAAGGATGGTGGTAAAGCCCTCATCCAGGTTATTGATAACGGTAAGGGGATGAGTGGTACCGATGCGCGCCTTAGTTTTGAGCGTCATGCGACATCTAAAATCACAAAAGCCGAAGATTTATTCCAATTAACAACTAAAGGATTTCGTGGTGAGGCTTTAGCCAGTATTGCGGCTATTGCCCATGTTGAAATGAAAACTAAGCAAGACCATGAAGAATTAGGAACCGCCATAACTATTGAAGGGAGTAAAGTCATTTCCCAAGATACCGTGGTAACTCCAACAGGAACTTCTATAGCGGTAAAACATTTGTTTTTTAACATTCCAGCCAGGCGTAATTTTTTAAAATCTCGTACCGTAGAAATGCGTCATGTGAATGATGAATTTCAAAGAGTGGCTTTGGCACATCCCGAAATTAGTTTTGTTTTACACCATAACGATAGTGAATTGTTTAACTTACCCGCCTCAAATTACAGGCAACGTATTGTTAATTTACTGGGGGCAAAAACTAATGAAAAATTAGTACCTGTTGAAGAATCTACAGAGGTATTAGCCATCTCAGGGTTTGCGGTTAAACCAGAGTTTGCTAAAAAATCCAGAGGGGAACAATTCTTTTTTATCAACCAGCGTTATATTAGAAGTCCTTATTTAAATCATGCTGTAAATGCTGCTTTTGAAGGCCTTTTAAAAGAGGGTACACATCCGTCATTTTTTCTAAATCTCACTGTAGATCCACAGACGGTAGATATTAATATTCATCCCACCAAAACAGAAGTAAAATTTGAGGACGAGCAAACGCTTTATGCTATTTTAAGAGCCGCAGTAAAACATAGTTTAGGACAGTTTAGCATTACGCCAGCATTGGATTTTGAAATGTCTCAGAGTTTTGATACACCATACAATTATAAAGATAAGGTAGTAGGTTCACCAAAAGTTGAGGTAGATCCTAGTTTTAATCCTTTTAAAGACGATTATCAATCTGGTTCAAGGACTAATATTACAACTTCAAAAGCGCAGTCTCTAAAAACCCAAAGTACCAGTTGGGAATCCCTATACATTGGGTTAAATGATACCAATTCATTAGAGCAAGGTACTGCCCTTGAAATTGAAAGTAAGGCCAGTAATGAAACTTTATTTGAAGATCAATCCATTGAAGGACACACGAAAACCTATCAATTTAGAAAGAAATACATTATAACCTCGGTCTCAGAGGGTCTTCTTGTCATAGATCAAAATAGAGCACATCAACGCATAATGTATGAGACGTTTTTAAAGCATATTACCGTTCAAAATGGAGTCAGTCAGCAATTGTTATTTCCACTTCAGTTAAATTATTCAAATACTGAAATTAGTTTCCTTGCCGAGGTGCAACCTGATTTGGAAGCCTCTGGTTTTGTGTTTACAAAATTTAAAGGTGACAATCTTGAAATTACTGGAATTCCAGCGGCTGTTTCAGAAAGTGAAGTCTCTATGATATTAGATCAAATAATTGCAGATCTAAACAATGAAATACCAGAACACAGTTTTAGTCAAGCCGATATGCTTGCTAAATCCATGGCTAAGGTGTTAAGTATTAAATCAGGCAAAGTATTAAATAGTCAAGAACAAGAACATTTGGTGAACAGTCTATTTGCGTGTAAAGAAACCATGCTGTCACCTTTTAATAAACCCACTTTTATAACGTTGACTCATGACGAGTTAGAGCGTAAATTTATGTAAATGATTATGCTATGAGAGGAATTACAGAAACGGTAAAACATTTAATAATAATAAACGCCATTATGTTTATTGGAACTTTGACCATTGGTCAAGGCGAATTATTTTACCGCTGGTTTGCTTTATATTACCCTGAGAACGATTTGTTTTACCCTTGGCAAATTATCACCCATATGTTTATGCATGGTGGTGTGATGCATTTATTTTTTAACATGTTTGCCTTATATATGTTTGGTGTTGCTGTTGAGCAAGTATTTGGCAGTCGGAAATTTATATTTTTTTATATCTCATCAGGTTTAGGTGCTGTAGTACTAACTTATTTGGTGTATTATATTCAAATAGGAGGGTATTTAATGGATATCTCAAAACTAGGATTACCATCTGAACTCATTAATGCTGTTTTTAATTTAGATATCATCTCCGGAAACCGATTTGAAGGACGACTACTGTATGAACAGATGGAGCCTCTTTTTGCTTCTTATAATCAAGAGATTTCTTTGGTTAATGGACCAGTATTTGATGCTTTTTTTAATATCAATGTATTGAGTAGAGGTACTATGGTTGGGGCTTCTGGAGCTCTTATGGGGGTGTTGGTAGCCTTTGGTATGATATACCCTGAGTCACGTTTGATGTTATTATTTTTACCAGTGCCTATTAAAGCCAAGTATTTTATCCCTGGAATTATAATTCTAGATATTATTTCAGCAGTTACTGGGCAATCCTTTTTTAGCCCAAGCAATACTGCCTACGTTGCACATATTGGAGGTGCTTTAACAGGATTTATAATGATGTGGTATTGGAAAAAAAATCAGTTTAATAATAACCGTTGGAATTAACTATGAGTACATTAAATCGGTTACAAATAAAATTTAAAAGCTTTAATGTCATTGAGCAAATTATAGTGCTTAATGTTGGTGTTTTTATTTTAAGTGCCTTGTTTGGAGCTTTAAAAGGCGATGTATGGTTGATTAGATATTTAGAGCTCCCTCGTGATGTTTTTGATTTGATATACCAACCTTGGAGTATACTTACTTATGGGTTTGTACACTATGATTTTTTTCATCTCCTTTTTAATATGCTAGTATTGCATTACATAGCTCGTATTTTATTTAACTTATTCCAAAAACGTTTAATTCTTAATATCTATTTACTCGGAATTATTTTTGGTGGTATGGCCTATTTGTTGGTCTACAATTTATTTGATGATAGTTATCTAAAATCAGTTGGTGTTTTAGTTGGAGCCTCAGCAGGAGTAAGAGCATTACTTATTTTCTTATGTGTCTATTTACCAGATAATGAAGTCCGTATTTTATCATTTAATATAAAGTTATTATACATTGCATTGGTTATGATTGGTTTTGATTTCCTAGGTTTAGTAGGGGCAAACCAAGGAGGTAATATTGCTCATTTGGGAGGTGCTTTGTTAGGCTACTTGTATGCTGTGCAATTTAAAAACGGTAAAGATTTAGGGTCTGGTTTTGATAAGTTTGTTAGCGGAATCGTATCTGTTTTTAAGACTAAATCACCCCTAAAAACAGTGCATAAACGTGCTTCAAAATCATCGGTAACTAAATCTTCAGAATTTTCAGAATTGAACAAACAAAAACAAATTGATCTTATTCTTGATAAAATCAGTAAAAGTGGCTACGAGAGTTTAACCAAAGAAGAAAAAGAGTTTCTTTTTAGAGCAGGTAAATAACAATGAAAGGACTTAGTTTTATAGATAAATTAATATTCTGTCTAAATTCTATTTTAGCTTTTATATTACTACTATCCTATGTACTACCTTATTTACCACCTAGGCATTTTGCTTTATTATCAGTGCTAGTACTATCAGTACCATTCTTAATTATTGCCAATGCTTTGTTTGTAATATACTGGATACTTAAGTTTAAGAAACAGTTTTTATTATCTCTAATCATTTTAGGATTAGGGTATACATATATACTTTCCTTTTTAAATTTCAATAACTCTGAAAACTTTTCATCAAAAGGCATTAGTATTATGAGTTATAATGTGAGAAATTTTAATCACTCCACACCATCAAAAACTTCTAAAGAGCTTAATAATGATGCATTAGAATTTATAACTTCTCAAAATCTGGATCTTTTATGCATGCAAGAATATCCTAAAATTAATCATATTGAAAACCATTTTGAAGGATATTTCTCTGCTGTAAAACAAAAAAGTAAAACAGGTTTTACAAAAAGTGGTTTAGCCATTTTCTCAAAATATGAAATCATTGATTCTGGTACCATTGACTTTGAGTCTACTGGCAATAATGCCATGTTTGCTGATTTGATAATAAAAAAAGATACCGTTAGAGTCTATAACATCCACCTACAATCTTTGAGTATTGATTCCGATATTGAAAAATTAAAAGAACAAGATTCTAAGGGCCTCATAAAACATATTGCAGGATTGTTTAGTAAGCAGCAAGACCAAATGGATTTGATTGTTGCGCATCAAAAACAATCTCCTTATCCATTTATAGTCACAGGAGATTTTAATAACACTTCATATTCATACGTGTACAGAAAAATAAGAGGCGATTTGATAGATTGTTTTGTAAGTGCAGGCAATGGTTTTGGAAAAACATTTAATTTTAAATTCTTTCCATTGCGCATTGATTTTATTCTCTCAGATCCTAATTACGATGTACTTTCGTTCACCACTTTCGATAAAGAGTACTCTGATCATTTTCCAGTTAAAGCTGTATTAGATTTACATTAAGTTTAGTCTAGTTTAATCTAAGCCTCATTAGGTTGCGCTAATAAGTAATCTAGGGCGTTTGGGCCTTCATTAAATAATAAATCCAAGACACTTAAATTTTTTATAAAACCATGTTTGTTTTGAAATACTTGTGTGTAGCTTTCTAAATTAAAATTGGTTTTAATGAATTTGCGATGTATGAACTGACGTGCATCCTGGATATTGGTATTGGAAAAATCTTTTTCAAATTTAGAAGTCCAATCATAAGATAATTCATGTTGTAAACAAGCCATAAAAGATTCAAGACATGCCATATTGAATTCCATAAGGTATTCAAACGGTTTAGTATATAAGGGTCTTAGTTCATCTTCATAGTATTCAAAAAAAGGCGATGTTTTATATGCAGACTCTAGTGATTTCCAATGAGAACTTTGCCAGTTATAAGTATTGGCTATTTTAACTTCACGGTAAAGTTTACGTTCTTTTTGAGTATAGTTAACAGGAATTGTTAAAGGAAGTAGACCGTTAGCACCATATACATCCATACGGTTTCTGTAGGTTTGTTTTTCATAATTGTCATGCTTTTCTAACCATAAGTTTGAAGCTTTAACCATTTTTGAAACACTTGCTATAGAACCAAAATAAGCAGGATGTAAAATTACCTCCATGTATTAAAGATTAAGCATTATTTTTTTTGTGCTTTCTCCATTTATTGAATCCCCAGTATAACCCTAATGCAATTAAAAAGTGTATCAAATAAGAATCTGGTTTCCCTTCTCCACTAACTGTGGTAAAGAAACGTTCCCATCTAAATTTATCAAGCCCTTTAGCATTGGAATCTATACTCATCCATATGAATACAGGTTTACCTACAACATGATCAAATGGCACAAAACCCCAGGCTCTTGCATCAAGAGAGTTATGTCTGTTATCACCCATCATCCAGTAGTAATCTTTAGCAAATGTATAAGTATCTACCTCTTGTTCGTCAATGTAAATGGTATCATTTATCACTTTTAAATCATGGCCTTCATATTCTGTGATAATACGTTTGTAAAGCGGAAGGATCTTAGTGTCTAAAGCAACTGTTTTTCCTGCCTCAGGAATGTAGAATGGTCCCATGAAATCATTATTCCAATTGTAGTTAATGTGGTTTGGAAAAATAGAAGGGTCGCGATCTCCTTTTTGAGCACGACGCATGGTAATGCTTTCAATATTTGGGTGGTTTTTAGCTTTAGAAACAGCTTCTTCTGTAGCTTGAATAAAGATTTCTTTTGTATTAGGATCTTGGCCTAGACCGTCAGTAATATCATAGCGTTTTAAAATATCTATAGCTTGCTGGTATGACGAAATATTTTTAAAAGTAATGGTATATGAAAATTGCAACTTAGCGCGGTCTGGTAAATTGTTTTGTTCACCATTAATAAATACATATCCGTCTCTAATTTCTAATAAGTCTCCAGGTATTCCAACACAGCGCTTTACATAATTAGTTTTTTTGTCTATTGGTTTGTAATATTTTTTATCTGCTTTTTTATACATATTAAATAATGTATCTACAGGCCAATTAAAGACAACAATATCATTGTTTTT
This sequence comes from Bacteroidota bacterium, assembly GCA_042091495.1. Lineage (GTDB taxonomy): Bacteria > Bacteroidota > Bacteroidia > Flavobacteriales > Flavobacteriaceae > JBELHJ01. The sequence continues at coordinate 20,418 of JBELHJ010000019.1, read as the reverse complement.
AATTGTTTGAAAACCTGGTAGTCTTAGATATGGTAATTCAAATTTACTACTGTATGACTTCACTCCTAATACAGGTATGGTATCATGGACCATAGGTGCAGATACAGCTGTAATTGGCACACGTGCTCCGTAATGAAATTTACTTACAAATAAGAAATCACCAACCAAGAGTGTTTTCTCTAATGAGGACGTTGGAATGGTAAACGGTTGCATGAAATACGTATGAACTAAAGTTGCAGCAACAATGGCAAACAAAATTGAGCTTACCCAATCACCAAAACCTGTTCGTGCTTTCAAGTCTCTATTTTCAATGTGCTTTAGGTCAAGTCCGTAGTTAAGATAAAAATTATAGAATCCAAGACTGAATATTGCTAAAGTGGTATCTGTAGAACTATTTTTCCCATAACTTCTTGCTGTTTCTACCCAAACTACAGGAAACATAATTAAATTAACAACAGGAATAAAAAGCAGTATAGTCCACCACCACGGTCTGTTTATTATTTTCATTAACCCTACAGCATTATAAACGGGAACAAATGCCATCCATGGAGCAAGACCAGCATATTTATATAATTTCCATGTCCCTAAGCCATGAATAATTTGTAAAGCTAAAGCAAAAAGCAACCATTGTATAAGTGTCATAAGTAAATATTTTTAAGTTGGTCTAAGTGGTTTATCTTTTGTTACAATATTAATTTATATCTAAAACGTCTTTCATGGAATAAACGCCTTGTTTTCCATGAAGCCATTCCGCAGCAATAACTGCACCAAGGGCAAATCCCATTCGGTTATGGGCTTTATGAGTTATAGAAATAGTATCAACTTCTGAAGTATAGTCTACGGTATGTGTCCCAGGAACTTCGGGCTCTCTAATAGCGGTAATAGGAATTACACCTGCTCCTGCCTGATCCAATTGCCATTGTTCATAGTTAGAATTACTAATAACATCTTCAGCTAAACTGATTGCAGTACCACTTGGGGCATCTAATTTTTGAGTGTGATGAATTTCTTCAAGGCTAATGTTATATTGCGACTGATTTTTCATAAGTTTTGCTAAAACTTTATTAACCTCAAAAAATATATTAACACCCAAACTAAAGTTTGAGGCATATATAAAGCCACTTTTTGAGGCTTTACATAATGCAACAGCTTCTTCATATTGTTCCAACCAGCCTGTAGTTCCACAAACTACAGAAGTGTTATTTTCAAAACAAGTTTTGAGGTTGTTAAATGCACTCTCTGGCATACTAAAATCTATGGCCACATCCACATTAGATAACTCTAAGTTTTGCTTATGTTGATCTACTATAAGGGTAATATTATGTCCTCTGTTAATAGCTATTTGCTCAATAACTTTTCCCATTTTACCATATCCTAATAGCGCTATATTCATAATTAAAAGTTTAAATTGAGGGATAATCCCACATTTGATCTCTGGTCAATTGCATTAAATTCATAATGCGGCTGAAGCGTTAAATTTTCATCAACATTAAATTGAATGAGATGTGCATCTACATTAGCATCAATGATATTTAAAGCATAAAGCCCCAGTGTAACTAAAATAGAAATTTCTTTATTTTTCTTTAGTATTTTTTGAGCTCTAATCAATGCATCATCTTCAATTCTTGGTTGTCCAGGAATATCTCCGTAAAATTCATCATCTTGATATCCAGCCAAACGTCTTTTATAAGCGTCTCTGTAACGGTTGTATCGGTTATCATTCATTTTATAAAAATACACACCAGTACCAAGTGCTGCATATACGATAGGTATTTTCCAATACTTTTTATTATAGGCTTGGCCTAAACCTGGTAGAACTGCAGAATAGAATGCAGCTTTACTAGGAGCCAGCATATCAATTTTTTCGCCAGTTTGTGTTGGAGAAATTTTTTCAGGTTGTTCTACTACCTTTACTTTTTTTAATTCCTGAGAACATATTGTGATAATAAACCCGAAAATGAATACGATTGTTAAGCCTATTTTATTTGGCACCTTTGATTAATTTTTTCAAACGTTCAAAATCTTCCTTAGAGTGAAAAGGAATGGAAATATTGCCTATGCCTTTTGGGCTAACTTTTACTTTAATCTTGTGACCAAAGTAATCTGAAAACTCTTTTACTCCTTTTTGAATATATTTTGGCAATTCTGCTTCACTAGTTTTAGTTGGAACGGAGGTATCAAAGTTTTTATTGTAGTTTCTTACCAATTCCTCTGTAGCTCTTACAGATAATTTATGATTAATAATCTTTGCGTATATATCTAGCTGATCCGTTTGATTTTCAATATTTATGATGGCTCTGCCATGTCCCATTGAAATAAAACTATCTCTTATTCCAGTTTGAATAATAGGATCTAGTTTAAGTAAACGCAAATAATTGGTTATCGTAGAACGTTTTTTTCCTACTCTAGAACTCATTTGTTCCTGAGTTAGATTTATTTCATCAATTAGCCTTTGGTATGACAATGCAATTTCTATAGGATCTAGGTCTTGACGTTGAATATTTTCAACTAAAGCCATTTCTAATGATTCTTGATCATTAGCGATTCTAATATAGGCAGGTATAGTTTGAAGCCCAATAGCTTTAGAAGCTCTTAAACGACGCTCTCCAGAAACTAACTGAAATTTATTGAATTCCAATTTCCTTACTGTTATTGGCTGAATAACACCCAATTCTTTGATGGACATACCCAATTCAACTAAAGTTTCCTCATTAAACTGGGTCCTTGGCTGAAACGGGTTGATTTCTATACTTTCTAGGTCTAGCTCAACAATATTACCAATAACTTTGTCAGCATTTTTATCTGTTGCAGAGCTGATATCGTTTGATGGGTCTTTTAATAAAGCGGAAAGTCCTCTACCTAGAGCCTGTTTTTTTGTTGCTTTAGCCATTACGCATTCTTTTTAATCATTTCTTTGGCTAAACTCAAATAGTTTGTAGCTCCTTTACTGCTAACATCGTAATTTATAATGCTTTCTCCAAAACTTGGAGCTTCACTAAGTCTAACATTACGCTGAATGATAGTTTCAAATACCATTTCACTAAAATGTTTTTGAACCTCTTCCACAACTTGATTGGATAATCGCAACCTGGAATCGTACATGGTTAAGAGTAAGCCTTCTATGTCAAGTTCTGGATTGTGAATTTTTTGTACACTTTTTATAGTATTCAATAATTTTCCTAAACCTTCAAGTGCAAAATACTCACATTGAATTGGAATGATAACGGCATCTGCTGCAGTTAGCGCATTCAGGGTTAACAGTCCAAGTGATGGTGCACAATCAATGAGAATATAATCATATTGATCTTTAATGGGTGCTAAAGCTTTACGTAGCATGTACTCTCTATCATCTTTATCCACAAGTTCAATCTCAATGGCTACCAAATCAATATGAGCAGGAATTAAATCAACATTAGGAGCTGAAGTTTGTACAATAGCATCTGCTGCTGATACGTTGTGTTCCAATAACTGGTAGGTCCCGATATCGATAGTCTCAACATCAACACCAAGTCCCGAGGTTGCATTAGCTTGAGGGTCAGCATCAATTAATAAAACTTTTTTATCAAGAACACCTAAGGACGCAGCAAGATTAACAGATGTAGTCGTTTTTCCAACACCTCCCTTTTGATTTGCTATACCAATTATTTTTCCCATTAACTCCAATAATATGGAGTAAAAATACAATTATTTATGAGTTCTAAAAATCTGAGTTGTTAACAAAATGTCAATACTTAAATAGCCTGACAAAAGTGGATTTAATCTAAAAGAATTTCAAGAAGGGTTATGGCGGCTTCACTTACTTTTGTTCCGGGTCCGAAAACGGCTATAGTACCATGATCAAATAAGTATTGATAGTCTTGCTTTGGGATTACACCACCAACAATTACCATGATATCATCTCTTTGATATGTTTTTAATGCTTCAATAACTTTTGGAACTAGGGTTTTATGACCTCCAGCAAGCGAAGAAACCCCTAAAATATGAACGTCATTTTCAACAGCTTGTTTGGCAACTTCTTCAGGTGTTTGAAATAACGGTCCAATATCAACATCAAAACCTAAATCAGCATATGCGGTTGCAACAACTTTAGCCCCACGATCATGGCCGTCTTGTCCCATTTTAGCTATCATTATTCTAGGACGTCTTCCATCTTGCTCTGCAAATTGATCTGAGAGCATACGAGCTTTCTTAAATGTTTCGTCTTCTTTTATTGCTTTTTTATACACGCCAGAAATAGTTTGAATATGAGCATTATGTCTTTTAAAAACAGTTTCAAGAGTCTCACTTATCTCACCTAAAGTAGCTCTATGTTGTGCCGCTTTAACAGCTAAAGCTAACAAATTTTTATCGCCTTCAGAAGCTGCTTTTTTAATTTCTTCAAGAATAGTATGTACAGCCTTTTGATCTCTTTTAGCTTTAATTTGATTAAGGCGCTCAATTTGTTGTTGGCGAACCATATTGTTGTCTACTTCTAGAATATCAAGAGGGTCCTCCTGTTTAAGTTGGTATTTGTTTAGGCCAACAATAATATCTTGATTGGAATCAATACGGGCTTGCTTTTTAGCGGCGGCTTCTTCAATTTTAAGTTTTGGCAGTCCTTTTTCAATGGCTTTGGTCATTCCACCCATATCTTCAATTTCTTGAATATGAGTCCAAGCTTTCTTTGCAATTTCGTGAGTTAGCGATTCTACATAATAACTTCCAGCCCATGGGTCTACAGTTCGGGTAATATGCGTTTCATTTTGTAAATATATTTGCGTATTTCTAGCAATTCGTGCAGAAAAATCTGTAGGCAAAGCAATGGCTTCGTCTAATGCATTGGTATGTAATGATTGCGTGCCACCAAAAGCAGCAGCAGCAGCTTCAACACAGGTTCTTGTAACATTGTTAAACGGATCTTGTTCTGTGAGACTCCATCCTGAAGTTTGACAATGGGTTCTTAGCATAAGTGATTTTTTATTCTTGGGGTTAAATTGCTTCACAATTTTTGCCCATAACATTCTGCCTGCTCTCATTTTAGCGATTTCTGTAAAGTGATTCATGCCAATAGCCCAAAAGAAAGATAGTCTTGGGGCAAATGCATCTATATCTAAACCAGCTTCTAATCCTTTTCGAATATATTCTAACCCATCTGCTAGCGTATATGCTAATTCTAAATCTGCACTAGCTCCAGCTTCGTGCATATGGTAGCCAGAGATACTGATACTATTAAATTTTGGCATATACTCAGCCGTGTATTTAAAAATATCTGCAATAATTTTCATAGATGGTGCAGGAGGGTAGATATAGGTATTTCTCACCATAAACTCCTTAAGAATATCATTTTGAATGGTTCCTGAAAGTTCTTTTTGTGATACTCCTTGTTCCATAGCAGCAACAATATAAAATGCTAAAATGGGAAGTACAGCGCCGTTCATGGTCATGGACACAGAGATTTCATCTAAGGGGATTTCATTAAATAAAATTTTCATATCCTCAACAGTATCTATAGCAACTCCCGCTTTACCAACATCACCTTCTACCCTTGGGTGATCAGAGTCATAACCTCTGTGTGTTGGTAAATCAAAGGCTACGGAAAGTCCTTTTTGACCAGCGTTTAAATTTCTTTTGTAAAACGCATTACTTTCTTCTGCAGTGGAAAAACCGGCATACTGTCTAATGGTCCATGGGCGTCTAACATACATAGTACTGTATGGCCCTCTGAGATATGGAGGCGCACCCGCACCAAAATTTAAATGGTTGAGATGATTCGTTTCTTCAGCACTGTAATTGGATTTAATTAAAATATCTTCAGCACTTATAAATTCATGATCTCCTTGTTTAGATGTGAAATGGGTACCGTGGTCTAACGTGATGACATTAATATTTCTTCTATTCATGTTTTAACCTGTTTTGTTCCCATTCTTCTGCCAATCGCTTTTGCATTAAAGGTTCTATTAATGTTTTTCGGGGTTTAGTTTTTATAAATGGATAAAGTTCCATGTTAGATTTCATAGTCTGCGTTTCATCTTCATAAATATTTACTCCCGTCAATGTTATGTTTTTGTCATTAAATTTCTGAAGTTCCTTATTAGCTTGTTCTTTTATTTTTCGTTGAATAGTACCTTCAAAAAACATTTTTAAAAGACCACCTTTAGCTTCAATATCTTTGATTAATTGAAGTGCTTTTTCAGCAATTTGTTTTGTTAAGCTTTCAATGTAATAGGCGCCATCTGCAGGATTAGATACCTTGTCTAAATACCCTTCATATTTAAGTATTAGTAATTGATTTTTAGATAGTCTGCTGCTAAACTCATGTGACTTTTTAAAGTGTGCATCGTAAGGGGTATTAAAAATAATATCAGCTCCACCAATTGCGGCACTCATACATTCTGTAGTTGCCCTTAATAGGTTGTTATTAAAGTCATAAATGGTTTTATTTCTTTTTGAGGGTTCTGCTATTATTTTACAGTCTGGATTAAGTTCAAATACTTTGGCCAGTTTACGCCACAAGATCCTCAACGCTCTAAATTTTGCTATTTCTAGAAAGTAGTGACTACCAACGGCTACTTTAAAATAAACGTCAGTTGATTGACCAGATTGAAGTCTGTTGGCATATTCTAGCGCATGACATAATCCATAGGCAAGTTGTTGAATAATATGTCCCCCAGCATTTTGATAGGGGCGAAAATCTACAGTAAAATGATTAAGATGGTTGGTGTTATTTAACCAAGTTTTAAAGTCCTCAGCGGTATTGTGGTACCAATTGCCTTCCTGAATGAGTTGAGTGATACAATCGTTATTAAATACCACTTGTTTGAATTTCATTTTTTGAAGGGTACTCAAGGCTTCAGTAATATCAAGTTTTGGGGAATCAATTATCAACGGGGTGTTGGGATGAATATCTTTCAGGAGCAAAGTCCAATTAGGTTGAATGTGAGCTAGAGTAAATCGAATGGTATTTACACCTTCATTAAGCATTTTAACTGCCACTCTATTGGCAACTGCTTCATGTTGTACATAGATGTCATGTCCTATTTGCCATGAGTTAGTAACCGTTATTTCTGAGTCTTTTTTTGGTAAGTCATCCTGGTTATAGAATGGTTTAATAGTTATATCCTCAGGACTAGTGTGTAATAAATCTTCATAGGATGTGCCTTTAAGATCATACTGGATTAATTGCTTCCATTGTTTAGTCTCAAAAAACTCAAATGCATCAAATAAATGTTGTGACATATTACTTTTTTGATTTAGGGGGAATACTATCGGCGTACTCTACAATATAAATCTCCTCATTTTCTTTTTTCATATAGTATGTTTCTCTTGCCATTTTCTCCATACCATGTTCAGTACTTAGACTTTTAATTTGCTCTTTGTCGTTTTTTATTTCCTTCTCAAAGTAGGTTTTCTTATCGTCAAGAGTCTCTATTTCACTGTTTAATTCTCTGTGAATCAACCAGGAATTCGTATCAAAAAATAGCATCCAAATTAGGAATACAATAAGAATGAGTACATAAATGTTCTTAAAAGGCCTTAAAAGTTTTTTGTATGGAATAGCCATCTATAATTTTTCTAAAATTATTGCTTTTACTATATCAATTGCTACAGTATTGTATTTATTATTTGGAATAATAATATCTGCAAATTCTTTCATAGGTTCAATAAATTGGTCATGCATTGGTTTTAAGGTATTTTGATAACGATCTAAAACCTCGTTAATATCTCTGCCACGCTCCGCAGTATCTCTTTTAAGTCTCCTAATAAGGCGTTCATCACTATCTGCATGAACAAAAATCTTGACATCAAATAAATTTCTTAACTCAGGATTGGTAAGTATTAAAATACCCTCAACAATCATAACTTTTCTAGGGGGTGTATTTATAGTCTCTCCAGTTCTGTTGTGAGTGATGAATGAGTATACAGGCTGTTCTATGGCTTGACCAGATTTTAAGCGCTTTAAATGCGTTTCTAGTAATTCAAAATCAATTGATCTTGGGTGGTCAAAATTTATTTTTTCACGATCCTCAAAAGACAATTCACTAGTGTCTCTGTAATAGGAGTCTTGGGAAATAACACCAACCTCACCATCCGGAAGTTCTTTTAAAATTTGGTTAACAACTGTGGTTTTACCACAACCGGTTCCACCTGCAATGCCAATAATGAGCATACTCGTTTGTAATTATGATTTCTAACAAATTTAAAATTATTAATTTTTAGTTTAAACTTAAGGTATTACATAATTAATTGTTATTTGTGTCTTTAATTAAGATGTTTTATTCATATTGATCTTAATCAATACATTATTACTAGAGATTAGTCACAAACACTTCATTTTTCATGATTTTTATAGCTTGAATATTTTCATCTAAACATTATGTGAATTTAATATAATGTGTATATTTGCAGCCATCATTTCGGGGTGTAGCGTAGCCCGGTTATCGCGCCGCGTTTGGGACGCGGAGGTCGCAGGTTCGAATCCTGCCACCCCGACCAAAAAAGCCAGATTATTCAATCTGGCTTTTTAATTTTATTTGATTTCCAATTATCCTTTTAGTTTACTTGGTTTTTTTAAATCTATTGGGAAAGTCCCTGGAACTTGATCTACATAAGATTGGAGTGTTTTTTTAAGATCATAAAGTTTGATACTGTTTTTAAACTCCCCATAAAGGTTCTGTTGTTCTTTAGGGTCTGCGCTCAAATCATACAATTGGTCTGAATCGAAATAGTTTTTAGCATAAAACTTTAGTGCTGGTGACTCAGAGCCTCTTCCTCCTGGTTTATCACAAATATGAGTGGTTTTTTTTCCGTTTTTTTCAAGTTTGTTTTTTATGCTTTGAGGCGCTTTAAATGATAAATATTTATAACCATCTTTAATTACAGCTCTAGTGGCTCCCATTTCAAAATACAAAGATTCATGAATAGGTTTGTCTTTTCCTTGAAGTAATGGCAGCATGCTGCTACCATCAATTTTATAGGCTTTTTTAGGATCTACTTTTGCCAATTCAAGGGCAGTAGGAACCATATCAATATTAGAAACTAATTGCTTAGATCTTATACCAGATTTGAAATATTTTGGTCCCCAAGCAAAACTAACGGTTTTGATGCCTCCATCATATAGCGTACCTTTACCTTTCTCTACGCCGTGGTCGTTAATAAAGAAAATAACAGTATTTTCTAGAGCCCCTGTTTCTTTTAACTTATTTAATATGGCGCCAATACCATCGTCAAGCCATAAAATATCTGTGCGGTCTTGAGCTAAGCCAGCCTCAGAAATACGTTGTTCTAAGGTTGCTCTATCAGGCATTACATCTAAAGGTTTGTCAAGGAAACCTATTGGCGTAGCTAATGGATTCCCTTTGTGTTTCGTGCCTAAACGATCTGGTCCATGTGAAATGGTAGTTGCAAAGTACAAGAAAAAAGGCTTGTTTTTTTTGGCTGCTTGGTCAAAAAACTTGAGCGCGCCATCAACAATCCACTCCATGTTGTGGTCTTCTACAGCTTTTGGATATTGACTTGGCAGGTTGCCTTTGTATAGCGCAGTAGCATAATCAAAGCCAGCTTCTTTGTAAGCTTTAATTTGTTGTTCATGGTTCTTAATAAGTTGGGCTTTAACTTCAGGATTTCTTGGATCTGCTTTTACGTTTACTTTTTTATCACCGTGAACACTAATCACATGATTTTTCCCAACGCCACCAGTGTAATATCCGGCATCCTGAAGTGATTTAGCAACATTAGGTGTATCATGCTCAATATGAACGTTCCATGAGACGTTTGTTTGTCCTTCATATTTTTTAATATTAGACTTATTACTTCCTCTGCTGGCATAATTTCCTGTAAGGATACTATATCTACTAGGTGTACATACGGAAGAACTCACATAGCTTTTATCAAAAATCACCCCGTTTTCTACTAGCCTATCCATATTAGGTGTGAGGTTTGTTTTATTTCCATCTGAATCTAAGCCTTCAGAGATGAAATTAAATTGATCTCTGTGTTGATCGTCCGTAACTATAAAAATAATGTTGGGACGTTCGTTGTTCTGAGCATACGCTGTAATAGAGCACACAGTAAAAATAAACAGGCTAAGTGTATGTTTTAATTTAATTTTCATAGTCATTATTTTACTTTAAAAGTCCATATGGAGCCTTTTACAATTTTTCCATTAATTTTTGAATCAACACGCCAATAATAAGTGGCTCCTGAATTTATATTTTTCGTTTCTAAAGGCAACACATTGGTTTCTGAACCAAAGCTTCCCATAAAACATTTACTACTTTGATTAGCAGTCTCAACTGCCGTTAGATTGCTGTCAAAATAAACCAAGCTTTCATTAGATTGGTTAGCTTCAAGCCACATTAATGCAGCATTAGATTTAACATGAGTGGCATTATGAGGAGGAACAGGAGATGAAGTAGTTTTGTCTTTAAAACCTGGGATCCAGTAATAGCTGTCACCAAATTCATAAGCTCCTACATCAGGATTACTTCCCTTAAATTGAATGTTTTTAGTTTTTATCAAGGCCCCGGAATCAATAATTTCAGCGTTTGGTTTTGGTCTAAAATCCAAATTATCGGGATCTCTAAGTTGATCTCGGATATCACCACTTTTTACATCTGCACTCCAATTATGATCTACAATCCCAGGCACAGGAAAATCTTTTCCTGGCTTAGATCTTGAACCAGACATGGTGTTTGCTAGGTTATTTCGTGTTATAGTACCGTGGTTGTGTCCCTGAATCTTTGTGTCACTAGAGATAATAAGATCATTTTGGTGACTATCAAAACTTAGATTATTATAAATAAAATGGTTGTCTCCTTTAAAAAAAATACGGTCTGTTTTCCATGCTACATTGTGATGCATGGTGCCGTTTTCACCCCAAGGTGCACCCGGTGTATTTTTATTATCAAAACGCAGACCTTGTTTGACCGTGTTGTGAACCCAATTATGGTGCGTTTCGGAGTCTGGTTGTGCAGCAACACTCACTTGAATCAGTGACCCATCATTTTGTAAATGTCCAGATTGCGATAGGTTATTGTAAGCGATCTCATGTCTAGGCCCAGCTTTATACATTTCAGATCCACCACCAGTATGTACTGTATTTCTAATAAATTTTACATCAGAAGCTCCAGACATGTCAATGGTATAGCCCCCTGTGATACAGCTAAAATCAATATCGTGAATGTAATTATTTTCTACTGTAATTTTTTTACCCGTCATTTTTAGACCTACACCATCTGCATATTCAAATGTACAATTGATGATTTTGTTATTAGCGAGATCTTCCTTTTTACGGGTTAAGAATTTTGTTTCTGAAATACTACTTAAATCGCCTATCATTCTTTTATTGAAACTAGGATATTTAAACTTACAATTTTCAATGGAAAGGTGAGTAGATTCTTTTGAACTTATAGTAGTCCCAAAAAAGTTGATGTTTTTAATACGTATGTGATTGCTCTTTGTTAATTTAAAAGCATAATCTATACTTTTTCCTTTGATTTCCAAATCTGAAGGATGCACATTGTCCGGGGGATAAAAATAAAGGGTTTTAGTATTGGGGTCATAAAACCATTCACCAGGGACATCCAATAGTCCTAGTTTACCTTCTAAAAAATAACCGTGTTTGAATACTTTACCCTTGAAGCTAAAATGCACTCTAATTTTCTTACGGGTTGTATCATATTTAAAATTATCTGATCCAGGACTATGTTCCGTTACCAGTGAGGCATATGTTTTAAATGAACCAGAATTGACTAGAATTATAGCATCGGTTAAGTCAAAATCTAAAGTATTCAATGCTGCATTATAATGATGCCCGTATGCTCCTTTACCTTTCTCTGGCCATGCCATAGATTGTGTTTTATCCCAAAGACTGCCATCATTCCAATTACCATTAGGCCACCTTGCAGGACTCATACTTAAGTCATTTGCAAAAAGTTGCCATATGTCGTTTTTTAGTTTCGTTTTATATATACCGTCTTTATATAAACTCCATTTAGCATCAATGGTTTTTGTTCCTGTTAAAGTAACAACCTCATCATTATAGGCTGCAATGGTTATGGGTTTATTTAATGAACCGTTAAGATTATTAATTGTAATACTCTCTTGATAAATACCGCCTCTTATAAAACAGGAATCGCCAGATTCAAGAACAGAAAATGCTTTTTTTAATGTTTTGTAGGGTTTAGAAAACGTTCCATTATTAGAATCTTTTCCTGAATTTGAAATATAAATGGTTTTAGCAGATGAAACAGCGGTAAACCATAATGCGTTAAAAATAATTAAATATAAAATCCTGATACTAAATGCCTTCGTCATAAAATTTATAATCTTTGTGATTGTAAAGATGTTTCTCTACTGCTTTGGGGTTGGTGTATTGTTTGTAAAACTTTTTACCTCTTTTGGTTTGCCAGTAGGGGTGATCTATAGTTATGGCAGGCTTATCTTTTAGAAATTCTTCAAAGGTTTGTCTAGCTTTTTTATGTTCTGGGTCATTATTTACATATTCATAACCTTTTCCAAAACGATGATTAGCTGTGTAATAAAAACGTCCTTTAGGCATACCTAAAAGTGGATTAACAACTTCTAACATGTGTGTTTTGGTTCTCACCAACTGTGTTGTAGAGATAAACCCATAAATAAAATCTTTAGTTTGATCTGTTTTGCCATTTAAAAATGGTTTAAGACTTATACCATCAAATTTTTTACCCTTTGGTAATTTTCCACCAGCAAAATCAAGAAGTGTGGGAGCGATATCACTAAAATCTGTAAGCTCATCTGTAGGACCTCTTTGTTTTATTCCTGCACCAGCCATTATATTTATCACATGACTTCCTCTTTCTACACCTCTAGTTTTTGCTGTTACGGCAGTACCATTGTCTGATGTAAATATAATTATGGTGTTATCTGCAATTCCTAAAGATTCAATTTTGTTAACTATTTTACCAACCAAACCATCAATATATTCGTTTAGAGATTTAAAGCGTGTTTTGTTTTCTTCACTTGACTGGTTACCACCAAGATCACCAACTTCGCCACGATCAGGATTAGTTGGACAACCTGTTCTAGTGCCATGAGGTGCTACACTAGGCCAATAAGCCAAAAAGGGCTGGCCAGATTTGGTTTTACGTTCCATAAAATCCATAATAAAATCTGCAAAAATATTTGGACCATAATCTGTAGGTTTAGTGTTTAAAAGTTTACCGTTTTTAACAACACCCGGATGCCAATATCGCGAAGTTGTTTTTTCATCTTCCATCAAACCGTTAAATTTTGGTTTTCCTGGAAGCTTATTAATTTCTTTAAGGCCTTCCCATAAACAGTACTCTTCAAAACCAATTTCCTTCTCATATGGCATTTGCATCCCAGCGTGCCATTTACCTGCAATAGCAGTAGCATACCCTTTATCTTTTAAAAGCTTACCAAAGGCTTGGTGGTCTTTGTATACATCTGTTCTGCTATTACCAGCCCATAAACCATTTTGGGTAACACCAGTCGTTGTTCCGTAGAGTCCTGTCATAATTTCAACCCTTGACGGACCACACATTGCAGAGGCATAACAGGTTTTGAACATCACGCCACGTTCAGCAAGTTTATCAACATTTGGTGTTTGTGCTGCATTAGGTTGGCCGTAAGCGCAATACATATCCGGACTTACATCGTCCAACATAATTAGGACAATGTTTGGCTTTTCTTGTCCGTAGACCAACGTGAAGCTGACCATTAGTGACAGCTTAAAAAAGGATTTAAATAAATTCATAAATTCAATATTTTACCAGAAATCATAAATTTCTTCACCTTTCCTATTCCTGTGAAAATTAGGACGTCTGCCATCTATATCTTGAACATTAAATTGCATCAAATGTTTAGGATAGTTGGCCTCATTTAAACCAATTTTTGATTGATCAATTTGTTTAAAACCTAAATCAAAAGCAGGAGATTCTTTTTTAAGTAAAAAGTTTTTCTCACTTAAATTTTCAAAAAGTGGGTCAGCAATTATACTGTTTGTTTCAATACCATCATTTCGCTTTTCTGCGACAAATTTTTCTGCTTGGGTAATATCTCCAGCACAGAAAAATACATTCTTATTGGCATTACAATCCTCGGGTTTTGAAATCCCTTCAGATGCTCTGTAAGAGATGTTGTAATACCTTATGGCATCTTTTGATTCATAATAGATATTATTTTGAATAGACGATCCGTAATCTGCTTCCTCATCTGGATAAGATGCAAAACGAATGGATTCTTTGGAGCTACAATCAACAATGATATTATTTTTAATGTGATTAAATCCTTTATGAACAATACCTGACACGTTAGCCATATAAATGATATTGTTCTCAAAGGTGGTTCCCCTTTGCCAATCATCTGTTCTCATAACTCCAGAAGCATGACTTGTAATGTGGTGGGCGTAATTATTGCGCATCACGTTACCTTCACCAGCACCACTAACATTAAGTGCAGAGCCATCTGCTAATTCTTCAAGAGCTCTGTATACTTCATTGTACTCAACGACATTATTTCTGGCATGTAAGAAAGGTGTATATTTTTGCCAAAATGTACCTTTATCAGCAATAGCAGCATCAATTTCATTCCAACGAATGGTTTTAGAAGCCTCATCGAAATCAACATTTCTTTTCTGTAAAATAGGGACTCTTATACCACAAACTCCAACAGCTTTTCTGGGTACATGGTGAATTAAGTTGTTAGCTACTCTGTTACTTCCAGATTGCCACATAAAAACGCCAGCACCCATTTTGTACATGCGCCCAATATGGTGAATGATGTTATTTTCAACAATATTGTTTTTATTAACGTCTTTGGTTCCTGGACCATAACCAATCATTATAATAGCCATATGCCCTACAAAGTCAATCATGTTGTTATTGATATTGATATTTTGGGCGTGTAAGTCCAAACGCATGGCTGATCCACCACTATTAGTAAAACGACATGCTGTAACTTCACAATTTTGAGCACCTCTAAAACGCAACATAGCATTGCCACGGTCAAACTTATCCCAATCGTGTTGTATACCCCAGCCTTTATGTCCTTTCCACCATGTATCTCTTTCACCATGCATGAAGGTAAGTCCTTTAAATCTTATAAATTCAGTAGGAATATCTTTAGGTCCGTCATAATCAACGTTTCCTTCTACTCTAAAGTATTCTTTAAGACTTGGGATTACAAGGTTTTCCGAAGGTTTATCGCCTTTAGGCCAATAGTAAATTTTATTTTCTTGGGTGTTCACAACCCAGTGTCCAGGACTATCTAAGTGATCAATGACATTTTCAACCCATGGTTTAGTGTGAGATTTTTTGGCAGCAGGAGGTGCATTAGCCTCTAATTTTGTCCATGCAATACCGTTGGCCTCATCTACAGATTCAAGGGCTAATAAGTTCATAGTCCAAGGCACAGGAGCAAACCCTACTTCTATATCCTCAAGGTTAGGCCAATTTTTAAGCACTCCACCTTCAAATTCGAGTTTTCTTAATAAATAACGATCCTCTTCATGATAAACATTCATGCTTTTAGCACCAACATATTTAATGTCTTTGAAATCAAATCCTTCTTTATGTGTGGTTGGAATTCTCTCGTACCCGTCAAACATCGTATAAAAACGGCCTAATCCCTCAGGAATATCAGTCACCCATACATTGCCTTTTGCATTTTCAGGCAGTGATTCTGGATATACTTCTAATTTCTGCCAATTTTTTACAGGAATTCCCGATGAGATTACCGGAGTTTCTCCAGGGAATGCTTCATAAGAAATAGGATGACCTTTTACTCCAGAGTCATCAAGACCAAAAACTAAAGTTTCAGTTAAAGTATGTGTACCATCTCTAAGAATAATTTTAACATCTTTAGCTTTAGCTTCATCGTCTAATTGACTTACAAGGTCTTTTGCTTTCTTAATGGTTTTAAATGGTGCATCTATGCTACCACTATTAGTGTCATTTCCTTGTGGTGATACGTAATAGGAAATGGATTCGTTGGAATTGTTATTACAGCTTAATATTAATGCTGCAATTAATCCTAAAAGAAAATGTTTCATATGAGCTCTTGGGATTTAGTTTAAAGTGGGATCTAATTTAGAAAAATACTTCGGATATGTTTTGGTAATACCAAAACTAGATAAATCAGTATCAAAAGGTTTAAATCCAATTTTCTTAAGGAGCTTTTTGTTATATATTTTATAATTCTGTCCTTCAAGATTTTTAAATTGCGGATCCATAATTACACCATGTGCTTCAATACCGTTTTTCTGTTTAAGTGCCAAGTCTTTTTCAGCATTAGGAAAATAGTAGGCGTTGTAATCCATGTTATATTCATAAGGTATTGATTTGGTTCCTGCTCTGTGAACAAACATTTTACCCCATTTAAAAATCGTATTGGCTTTAAATTTCTCGTTTGTTGAGTAAATGATATTTTTAGTGATATCAGATTCAGGAACAAAATATTGTTGCGGATAAGCTCTAAAGTGGAACGCATAACCACACTCTAAAAACATATTGTTTTCAATAGTGTTAATCCCTTTATGGATAATTCCTTTATTAGCTGCTTTGTGAACAATATTATTTCTAATAATGGTCCCATCTTGCCAATCGTCTGTTCTAAAACCAATGTGTGGCACATCATAAATTAAATTGTGTTCTAAAATATTACCCATACCAGCACCAGACACATTGATACTAGAACCATCACTTAATTTTAAAAGTGTTCTTTCGGCTCTGTTGTGCTGAATTTTGTTATTTCTGGCATGCAAATAGGGCGCATATCTAGCTTGTGGCTCAAGTGTACTATCAATAGTTTTCTCAATTTCACTCCATCTTATGGTTCTTGAAGCTTCATCAAAATTATCGTCAGGTTTCATTAGAATTTGACATCTTACACCACATAAACCCATGGCTTTTCTAGGCACATCATGTACATAATTGTGCTCTAATAGATTCTCACCACTCTGCCATGCAAAGATACCGTGACCATGCCATATTACTTCTCCGCAGTGGTGTACAATGTTATTTCGAATAATATTATTCTTATTAACATCTTTTGTTCCAGGACCATACCCAATTAAAATAATTCCCATATGACCTACATAATCTATATAGTTTTTCTCAACAAGGATATTTTGAGCATGCAAATCCAAACGCATACCGGATCCACCACTGTTTGTAAAACGACACTCTGTAACCGAACAATTTTCTGCACCTCTGAAACGTAACATCGCATTGCCATAATCAAATGTGTCCCAATCATGCTGAATGCCCCATCCCTTTCTGTTTTTAAACCATACAGATCTGTCACCGTGGGTAAAAGTTAAGCCCTTGAAATGAATATTTTTTACAGGGATATCATTGGGAAGGTCATATTGTATTTTACCCTCCACCTTGAAATACTCCATAAGTTTAGGGGCTACAATATTTTCAGAGGGTTGACCGTCTTTTGGCCAATAGTAAATTTTTCTAGTTTTTGTATTAACACACCATTCTCCTGGCTCATCAAGGTAATCAATAACATTTTCTACCCAAGCCACACTGTGTTTTGAGTTTGTAAAAGGCATGGCATTAGCTTCAAATGCCAAATAGCCTATTTTATTAACCGTATCTACAGATTCTAATTGAATAAAATTTAGATTCCATGGAACTGGATTAAAAAACACTTCGACATCAGAAAGATTATCCCAGTCTTTAATCTCATTATTTGGATAAGGAACCATTCTTAGGTGAATACGGTCTTTATTATAATAAGTATTTTGGCTGTCTGCCCTTCTTACTTTAGTATTTACAGGCATCTTAAACTCGGCACTCTTAGCTCTGGTTAAACGCTTTTCTCCGTCAAATAAAGTTCTAAAGGTTTCTATATTGGCTGGCATATCAGCAACCCAAATTTTTCCTTTTGCATTTTCAGGCATCCCCTCAATAAATTCAGATTTTTTCCAACCGTTTACTTTTTGTCCTGAAGAAAAAACGACGTTTTCATTGTTGTATGACGCGTAAGTTATGTCGTAGTTTTCACTGTAATCTTTTAAACCAAATACTTCAGTATTATTCAACACATAATTACCTTCTCTAAGGTATACGTTAATATCGCTATTTAATTTATTCTGAATGAGATTTCTTACATGTTTTTTTGCCTTTGTAATGGTTTTAAAAGGCGCTTCAATACTTCCGTTATTAGTGTCTTTACCATTGGTAGCTACATAGAGTTCTAAAGCTTTGTTTTGAGCTGTTAAACACATGGTTGAAACGAAAAGAAAAAACAACAGTAGGGATTTAGCACTACAATTCATATTTTAGTTTTTATTGTTTGATTAAGCAATATTAAGTATAAAGCGTTATACTCATTAATCTAATTTGATCATTTTATACTCTAAATCGAACATGAAGGTGTTTTGCAAAATTCATGTTATTGAATGTGCATAATGAATTAAATCATGCTTAACTAATGTTATAAATTTGTACTTTTCTAAAACTAAATTCATATATGAAAACAAAAATCATCTCGATTTTGACAATTTTTATGTTCGTTTTTTCTTACGGACAGGATAAATTTG
Organism: Bacteroidota bacterium; assembly: GCA_042091495.1. Classification (GTDB taxonomy): domain Bacteria; phylum Bacteroidota; class Bacteroidia; order Flavobacteriales; family Flavobacteriaceae; genus JBELHJ01. The sequence continues at coordinate 1,886 of JBELHJ010000019.1, read as the reverse complement.
AACCTACTTGGGAATCGTTAGACCAAAGAGAAACCCCTGCTTGGTTTAGTGATGCTAAATTCGGAATTTTCATTCATTGGGGATTGTATTCAGTACCTGGATATACCAATAAAGGGACATATGCAGAATGGTATTGGAATGCTCTAAATGAAGATCCTAATACTGCAAAAAAACACAGAAGAGAGCGGCACCATGCCATCACTAAATTTCATAATAAAAATTACGGCAAAGATTTTGAATATGCTTCTTTTAGAAACATGTTCAATGCAGAACTATTTAATCCAGATGAGTGGGCTAATGTATTTAAGCGTTCTGGTGCTAAATACGTCGTTTTAACATCTAAGCACCACGATGGGTATTGTTTGTATCCAAGTAAAGAGGCTTCAGAAAGTTATGGTATGCCTTGGAATACTGTTGACTCTGGGCCCAACCGTGATCTTGTTGGTGATCTTACAAATTCTGTAAGAGCTGAAGGGATTAAAATGGGCCTTTATTATTCTATTTGGGATTGGTATAATCCTTATTGGGATGCTAAGCAACAGAAAACATTGAGTTCTGGAAGTATGGCCGTAGACTTTAAAGGCGATAACTCTAAGGCAAATAAATTTGCTAAAAAAGAAGTTAAGGCTGCAGAAAAAGGTTTAGATAAGTACATTAAAGAGGTTATGTATCCTCAAGTCAAACAATTGGTAAATGATTACCAGCCTGCTTTGTTGTTTTCTGATGGAGACTGGTGGATGGATTACAATAAATGGCAAACCCTCCCATTATTATCATGGGTGTTAAATAATGCTGAGAATAGTGAGGAAGTTGTTTTAAACGACCGTTGGGGTAAAGTTAGAGGTCAACATGGAAGTTATTATACAACTGAGTATGGTTCTGGATTTTCTGATGGGTCAAAACCTTGGGAGGAAAATAGAGGAATAGGGATGTCATTTGGGATTAATAGAATAGAAAACATAGATGATTACCGCACAGAAAAAGAACTTATTTTTATGCTTATGGATATTGTGAGTAGAGGTGGTAATTTATTATTAAATATAGGACCTAATGCTGATGGTACTATTCCTGTTATTATGCAAGAGCGACTTATTCAAATTGGAAATTGGCTATCTGTTTATGGAGAAGGTATTTATGGCACTAGACAATGGATTAAAGATGCGCAATGGAGTGACGGAAAAAAGCCTGTGTTTTCAAAGAGTGATTTCCATTCAGGGTTTCCAATTTATCAAATGACTATAGATCCAAAGCCAGGAGATTCTGTTAAAGAATTTTGGTTTACTCAAAAAGAAAATAATTTGTATGCATTTAGTCCAGAATGGCCATCTTCTTCAACTATAGTTATAGATGATGTTGTTTCGTCTTCAGATACCAAAGTAGTTTTAATGGGTTGTGATAAAGCACTTCCTTTTACACAAAATGAAAACGGAATTTCTATTGATATTTCATCTATCAATTTTAAAGATTTTAAATCTCAATTTGTTTTCGGATTTAAAATTTCTAACATCAAATAAGGTATACATTTCATATGAAAAAGATAAATGTATTAGTAGGCTTACTATTGGTAAGTCTATGGACTCAAGCACAGCAACAATTTTTTGTGACACCAAAAGGTAAAGGGGAGTCCTATAAAACAATTTATGAAGCATTAAAAGCAGCTGAAAGGGTAATCCAAAAATCAGGATATCCATCTGAAGGTATAGAGGTAATTATTGAATCTGGCTACTACAAAATAGATAAAACCATTACCATTTCTAAAACACTTTCAGGGACTTTTTCAAAACCCTTAGTAATTAAAGCAGCAGATGGTGCTGATGTTCATTTCTTTGGAGGTGAAATTTTAAACTTTAAAGATTTTAAAGCATTTAATCCGCAAACGGCTGGAT
>JBELHJ010000018.1:9249-41683 GCA_042091495.1 Bacteroidota bacterium | reverse complement strand
AGAAGGCACAAAAGATTGGGTGGCTGTATCCCAATTGTAGTCTATATAAAGCGTCCAATTGCCGTTGGCATCGTATGTATATTCTTGTTTACTAGAAGGCACAAAAGATTGGGTGGCTGTATCCCAATTGTAGTCTATATAAAGCGTCTGATTGCCGTTGGTGTCGTATGCTCTTTCAGTTTTATAAGAAGGCACAAAAGATTGGGTGTCTGTATCCCAATTGTATCGTATCCAAAGCGTCACATTGTCGTTGGTATCTAATTCAACTTCGCTTTTTCCACTCAAACCGTTTTCATTAAATGAAACTGATGTGTACCTGTCTAATCTGTAAGTAACATCATTTTCTGTTTTAAGCATCACTTCACTTAGATAGGATAATGAATCCATATCTTTAATGTTTTGAGGCGTATTGTGATTTACCATCTCATCTTTCTGAAATATTAAATCGTTAGATTTATGTCTTTCCATTAAATCTTTAGCAATTCCTCTTTTGAAGTTTGAAGTATTTACGTTCTGTGCTTGAATTATAGCACAAAGCAATAGTAGAAGTAAAGTAGTTTTTTTCATTTTTTTTGGAAAAATTTTGATTTAATAGATGGAAATATGTATGTAATAATCTAAAAATCAAGGATTTGTCTAAAATTAAAAAATTTCATCTGTTTATTTATGTTTTTAAATATATTTTTGTAATCTTTTCATTTGCTCACTTACTTTTTTCTGCACAATTTTACCATAGCTTTCTTCTGTAATGGTGATGCTAAAAAGTCATAAAAAAAGCCCTACTGTTATAGAAAGGCTTGTTTATAGGAATTAACAACCGTTACTCTTTAACTAAATATTGATTATGTAAAACAAAAAAAGCACCTACTAACGTAAGTGCTTCAAGGTGGTCCCACTTGGGCTCGAACCAAGGACCCCCTGATTATGAGTCAGGTGCTCTAACCAGCTGAGCTATGGGACCTAAAAGGGCTGCAATATTAATACTTATTTTGAATTTGTACAAATAATTTATTCAATAATGTCTTGGCATAACTCTACAAGCACCCCATTACTATCTTTGGGGTGAACAAAAACCACCCACTTGCCGTCGGCACCGCGCTTAGGGGTCTCATTAATAATGTGAAACCCTTCGTCTTTAAGGCGTTTAACCTCCGCTTTTATGTCATGTACCGCAAAGGCAATATGGTGGATCCCCTCCCCTTTCTTGGCAATAAATTTAGCAATAGGGCTATCGGCATGTGCTGCCTCTAATAACTCAATTTTATTAGGCCCCGTTTTTAAAAATGCCGTAATAACCCCTTCCGAGGCAACAGTTTCTGTTTTGTATACCTTGCTGTTTAAAAGCGCCTCATAAGTTTTAGAAGCCTCCTCTATATTACTAACAGCTATACCAATATGTTCTATTTTTTGCATACGTTTTAAAATTAAGGGCATTTTAATATTATTTATAAATTTAAAATAATCTTTAAATTATAGTTTACTTTTGTAGCATGGAAAGTAACAGACAAAAGAAAATAGGCGGCCTGCTTCAACAAGATCTTGTTGATGTATTGCAGGGTGCTGCTAGAGGAGGCATGCAAGGGGTAATTATTTCTGTTAGTAAAGTTAAGGTTACCGTAGATCTTTCTATTGCCAAAGTATACCTTAGTGTTTTCCCTAATGATAAAGCCCAAGAATTACTAGAAGGTATTCGTTCTAATACACCATTAATTCGTCACGAAATGTCACAACGTACCAGACACCAGTTAAGACGTATGCCGCATCTCGAGTTTTTTATTGACGACTCTTTAGAATATATAGATGGTATTGAACGTTCTCTTAAGGGTGAGGATAATCCAATAATAGATCCCGAATTACTAGAGAAAAGAAAAAAAACATAATTGCAACTTCCTTTTTACATTGCCAAACGCTATGTGTTTTCTAAAAGCAGCAATAATGCTATAAACATTATGACTGCCATAGCGGCAATTGGAACTGTTATTGCTGCGGCCGCATTATTTGTAGTGCTTTCTGGTTTTGCTGGTCTTAAGGATTTTAGCTTGCAGTTTGCCTCTTTAGCAGATCCCGATTTAAAAATAGTACCCCAAAAGGGGAAATCATTTATAGTTTTACCAGAAGATGTTGCTTATTTAAAAGCACAACCTGAAATAGCAAATTTTTCTAATTTAATAGAAGAGCGTGCTGTTTTACAATGTGACGACAAGCATTTATTAGTAAACATTAAAGGTGTTGATGACAATTATCTTAATGTTATTGCTGTAGATACCATGCTAATTGTTGGGAATTGGTTTGATGCTAATAGTCCGCAAATTGTCTCAGGAATAGGTATAGCCTCTAACCTAGGTTTTGGCGTTATGGACATTTCTAAGCGTATTTCGTTTATGGTGCCTAAGCCCGGAAAAGGTCAAATTACCAACCTTAACAAGGCGTTTAAAAAAATTAGTGTAGTAAATACTGCTGTTTTTGATATTAATGAGCAAGTTAATACCAATCATGTTTTTGCGCCCATTGAGCTGGGTCAAGAACTGTTGGGGTATGAAAAAAATCAAGCTACTGCCATCGCTATTAAAACCCTTAATGATACTGATATAGATGACCTTAAAACGCGTTTACAAGAACATTTTAATACCCGTTTTATTGTAAAAAATAGGGCCCAGCTTAATGATTCGCTCTATAAAATGCTTAAAACAGAACACCTGGCGGTATATTTTATTTTTACGCTAGTAATAATTATTGCGTTGTTCAATATTATTGGGGTACTAATCATGATGATTATTGATAAAAAGAACTCTTTGCACACCCTATATAACCTAGGCATGCCACTCAAAAAGATTAAACAAATTTTCTTTTTACAAGGCAGCTTAATGGTATTTATAAGTGGCGTTACTGGACTTTTACTTGGGGTACTTTTAGTTGGTTTTCAACTAAAAACCCAATGGGTAATGATTACCCCTAACCTGCCCTACCCGGTCAAACTACAGTTTATAAATATTTTAGTGGTATTAACAACCATAACCGTGTTGGGTTTGGGCGCTGCTAAATTAGCCTCTATGAGAATTAAAGCCGATTTTCTTAGTAGTTAAGCAAACTGGTGGTGAGCAAAGGTTTCTAAAACTTCATCAAACGTATCAAAAACATCCTTGCTGTCATCACTAGTAACCATTTTTGTACGATAAGGTTTAAAGTCTGGAATACCCTTAAAATAATTGGTGTAATGCCTTCTGGTTTCAAACACCCCTAATTTTTCACCTTTCCAATCTATGGCCATTTGTAAATGACGTCTGGCCGCATCTACGCGCTCTTCTAAAGTTATTGGTGACAAATGGATACCTGTAGCAATATAATGTTTTACTTGTTTAAAAAACCAAGGGTTCCCTATAGTGGCACGGCCAATCATGGCACCATCTAACCCGTATAGATCTCGCATTTCTACGGCACGCTCTGGAGAATCTACATCACCATTACCAAATACAGGAATATGCATTCTTGGGTTATTTTTTACCTCAGCAATAGGTCCCCAATTGGCATGACCTTTATACATCTGTGCGCGGGTTCTTCCGTGTATCGCAATGGCTTTACAGCCTACATCTTGAAGGCGTTCTGCCACCTCAACAATACGAATGGAATCATGGTCCCAGCCCAAACGGGTTTTTACAGTAATTGGTAAATGGGTGTGCTTAACCATAGCTTCGGTAAGCTTCACCATTAAATCTATATCTTTTAAAATGCCTGCTCCTGCACCTTTGCTTACTACTTTTTTTACAGGACACCCAAAGTTTATATCAATAATATCTGGCTTTGAAGCCTCAACAATTTCTACAGAACGTAGCATGCTGTCTAAGTTTGCACCAAAAATCTGAATTCCAACCGGACGTTCTTTTTCATAGATATCAAGCTTCATGGTGCTTTTGGCAGCCTCACGAATTAAACCCTCACTTGAAATAAACTCCGTGTAAACCACATCGGCACCTTGTTCTTTACAAAGTGCTCTAAACGGTGGATCACTTACATCTTCCATGGGCGCTAATAGCAATGGAAAATCTGGAAGTTCTATTTGATCTATTTTAACCAACGTCGTAAATTTTTGTGCAAAATTACATATTTTTAAGTAATAAGAACATTTTTAAGAGGTTAAGCTCAATTGTAAATAAAACTCATAACCCTTTGATAGTTATTATTTTGAAATGAAAAGCTACAATTAAGCTAAAGAATACACTATATTTGCAGCTACAAAATCCCGAGGGCCCTATTATATGAAGCACATTAGAAATTTTTGCATTATTGCACATATTGATCACGGTAAAAGTACCCTGGCTGATCGCTTACTAGACGCTACCGGTTCTGTTACAGAACGCGAAAAGCAAGCCCAGCTTTTAGACAGTATGGATTTAGAGCGTGAGCGTGGTATTACTATTAAATCTCACGCCATACAAATGGAGTATGATTATAAAGGCGAAACCTATGTGTTAAACTTAATAGACACCCCTGGTCACGTTGATTTTTCTTATGAGGTATCCAGATCTATTGCAGCTTGTGAAGGTGCATTATTGGTTGTAGATGCTGCACAGAGTATACAAGCACAAACCATTTCTAACTTGTATTTGGCCCTTGAAAATGATTTGGAAATAATACCGGTGCTTAATAAAGTTGACTTGCCAAGTGCTAATCCTGAGGAAGTAACCGATGATATTGTTGATTTATTAGGGTGTGATGCCGAAGAAGTTATTCCAGCCAGTGCTAAAACCGGTATTGGTATTGAAGAAATTCTTGAGGCTATTATAGAGCGTGTACCTGCACCATCTGGAGATCCTGAGGCGCCATTACAGGCACTAATCTTTGATTCAGTTTACAATCCGTTTCGCGGAGTTGAAACCTATTTTAGAGTGGTTAATGGTTCTATAAAAAAGAACCAAAACATAAAGTTTATGGCTACTGGCAATAATTATTTTGCCGATGAAATTGGAACATTGAAATTAAATCAGGTTCCAAGAACCGAAATTAAAGCAGGGGATGTTGGCTACTTAATTACAGGTATTAAAGATGCCCGTGAAGTCAAAGTAGGGGATACCATTACCGATTTTAAATTGGCTACAGATAAAGCCATCTCTGGTTTCGAAGATGTAAAACCTATGGTTTTTGCAGGAATTTACCCCGTAGATACTGAAGATTATGAGGAATTAAGAGCCTCTATGGAAAAGCTGCAGCTTAATGATGCCTCGTTGGTATTTGCACCAGAAAGCTCAGCAGCACTAGGTTTTGGTTTCCGTTGTGGTTTCTTGGGTATGCTGCATCTTGAAATTATTCAGGAGCGTTTGGAACGTGAATTTAACATGACCGTTATTACTACGGTGCCTAACGTATCATACCATGCTTTTACTAAGAAAAATCCTGAGGAAATTTTACTGGTTAACAACCCTTCAGACCTTCCAGATCCATCAAGTTTGGATAGGGTAGAGGAGCCCTACATTAAAGCTACCATAATCACTAAAGCAGATTTTGTTGGAAACGTTATGTCTTTATGTATTGAAAAAAGAGGGGAGATTAGAAATCAAAATTACTTGACACCAGAGCGTGTAGAGTTGATTTTTGATATGCCGTTGGCTGAAATTGTTTTTGATTTTTACGACCGTTTAAAAACGGTATCTAAAGGTTATGCCTCTTTTGATTATTCTCCAATAGGGATGCGTACTTCAAAATTGGTTAAAGTAGATATTTTACTTAATGCGCAGTCTGTAGACGCCTTATCAGCCCTTATACATGCAGATAACGCTTATACTATTGGTAAAAAAATATGTGAAAAGCTAAAGGAGCTTATTCCGCGTCAGCAATTTGATATTCCTGTACAAGCCGCTATTGGCGCTAAAATTATATCCAGAGAAACCATAAAAGCACTTCGAAAAGACGTTACTGCTAAATGTTATGGTGGAGATATTTCTAGAAAACGAAAACTTCTTGAAAAACAGAAAAAAGGAAAGAAACGTATGCGCCAAGTGGGTAATGTAGAAATACCGCAACAGGCTTTTATGGCGGTTTTAAAACTTAATGACTAAAATTTAGGATTTCACGGGTTTTCCTAAATATACAAGTTTACTTTTCTTACCTATTACCGCTTCAGCGCTTTTTATAGACGCTATAATGTGAAGTTCGCCAGAGTCGTCCTTTATAAATACGGGAACGGTTTCGGGATCTTTGCGCATGCTACTGATATATTTATTGTAAGCGTCAAAGTTATCTAAGACTAATTCTTGTATAGACGGATATTTAGTCACTGCATTTATTAGCACTGTAAAATCATCGTTAGGCGAAAACAACCCTTCTTTTGGTGTTTCAGAGTCACTGTCTTTTTCTTTGGTAGTTACCAATCTAAATGCACCATTTTCTCCAAATTGAGCGCCGTACTTATCAATAGCAAACTCATTAATTTTAGGGTTTGCAGTTAATGCCATCATATAACCCATATCGTTTAGCTCGATGTTATCGAGTAAATTGTCTGAGTATATATTGGTGTTAATTGCTTCCAGTCCTAATTCTTTGGCTTTTTGAATATTATTCTGGTTACCATCCATTAAAACAACATGGCGGCCGTTCTCTTCTAGGTATTGTCCTAGAAGTTGGGAAACCTCTGAAGCTCCAAAAATTAAAATCCCTCCAGATTTTTTTAAGAAAACTCTTAAAATCTTAGCAAAAAATCGCGCAGTGGTGGCATTTAACAGTACTGTGCCCAACACAATCATAAATACTAATGGGGTAATATACTCGGCGCCTTCAACACCTTGTTTTATTAATTTGCTTCCAAAAAGTGAAGCAATACCAGCAGCAACGATACCTCTGGGGCCTACCCAGCTAATAAACAAGCGTTCGTTGATCTTCAAAGAGGAATCATAGGTGCTTACAAAAACTGAAATTGGTCTTATAATAAGTACTACCGATAAAAATAAAGCAGCCGTTTCCCAGCGATATAATAACAGCATTTCTTCTATGGTAATATTAGCTGCAAGAAGAATAAATAAAATAGATATCAGCAATACGCTCAATGATTCTTTGAAATATAAGAGCTCTTTTATGCTTTCTAATTTCCCATTACCCAAAACCATACCCATAACTACTACAGCCAAAAGTCCAGATTCATGCGCAAATATATCTGATATGGTATACACTAATAATACTGTAGATAATGAAACTACGTTAAGCAAATAATGGGGCACCAGTTTTTTATTTACGGCAAAGGCCAGACCGTGAGCAAAAGTGAATCCAAAAGTAACGCCAAATAAAATAATTTTTAAAAACTCTATAAGTGCTGTTTTGGTAAACCCGGAATCACCTTCAACAGTAATGAATTCGAAAACTAATACCGCTACCAAAGCGCCAATGGGATCAATAAGAATACCTTCCCATTTAAGTACCGTTGATATGTCCTTTTTTAATGGGATATTACGTAAAATTGGTGCTATAACGGTAGGACCGGTAACAATAACCAATGCCGCAAATAAAAACGACATTTCTAAACTTAAACCAAACAAATAATTCGCAACAAAACCGGCACCAAAAAAGGTAATAATAGGACCTATAGTTATGAGTTTTGTAATTACTGGGCCAACGCTTTTTATTTCGCTTCGTTTAAGTGTTAACCCCCCTTCAAATAATATAATACTAATAGCTAGTGACACAAAATAATAAAGCCCTTCACCTGGAAATAGCCCTTTTTCACCATTCCAAACGGGTTCAATCCATTTGCTGCCATCTTCACTAAAGAATTCCGCAGAAATAGGACCTACCAATAAACCAATTAAAATTAAAGGCAGAATTGCTGGAAGTTTAAATTTCCACGCAAACCACTGAGCCAAAATGCCTAGAATAATAATTCCTGCTAATTCAATCATGGGATGATATGCTTAAAACGGGTTATTGATGCCTAAATATATTTGATATAATTTAAATTATTTATACTTTTTACTGAAGTTTTTCATAGACCTCCATGTAATGACAACTTTTTTTTAACTAAATGGATTCATTTTTAGTGTAATATGCGGTCAGATTAAGTTTAAATTCATGTTAACAAACTCTTATATTTAACAGGCTTTTTATATTTTGGCTAAAATTTATTTATGACCCTTTATCCCATTGAATCCGGTAACTTTAAGCTTGATGGTGGTGCTATGTTTGGTGTTGTTCCAAAAACCATATGGCAAAAAACAAATCCTGCAGATCAAAATAATAGAATTGATATTGGAGCCCGATGCTTACTTATTGAAAATAATAACAAGCTCATCCTCATAGACACTGGTATGGGAAACAAACAATCTGATAAGTTTTTTTCATACTATGCCCAGTGGGGGGACTATAATTTAATTAAATCTTTAAAAGCAAAAGGGTTTCATCCAGATGACATTACAGATGTTTTTTTAACACACTTACATTTTGACCATTGTGGTGGTGCTGTTTCATGGAATAGTGCACGAACAGGTTATGAGCTTACATTTAAAAACGCAAATTATTGGACTAATGAGGCTCACTGGAAATGGGCAACACAACCAAATACAAGAGAAAAAGCCTCTTTTTTGATTGAAAATTTAAAGCCCATTGAAGATAGTGGTCAGCTCAAATTTTTAAACGTTACAAATGAAGGGTTATGTACCTTGGACGATCTTGGGTTTGATGCTTATGTAGTTAATGGACATACAGAAAAACAGATGCTCCCTGTAATATCTTATCAAAATAAAACATTGTGTTTTGCAGCTGATTTAATTCCAACTTGTGGTCACATCCCTTTACCTTATGTTATGGGTTATGACACTAGGCCTCTAGTTACGCTCAAGGAAAAGCAAGAATTTCTTCAATTAGCCCACAAAAACAATTACTACTTATTTCTTGAACATGATGCCCATAATGAAGTCATTGACTTAAAAATGACCGAAAAAGGTATCAGATTGCAAAATACTTATAACTTTGAACAACTTTTTTAAATTATAGAAAATTATAAATTATGAAATACAATAAATCACTTATTTTAAGTGCTGTAACAGCCTCAATGTTTTTTAGTTGTGCTACGCTTAAAGTAACTAACGCTCCCATCAAAAACTTGACTAGTGTTGCTGCAAAAAAGACTGAACTTACTGAAAAAGAAAAACACACATGGGGTCATTTAGATGTTTTAACAGACTCACTTCCTGGTATGAGTGTTGAAAAAACTTACACTGAAATAATTAAAGACAATAAAGGTAAAACGGTAATTGTTGCTGTTATTGATTCTGGTATTGATATTGATCACGAAGATTTAAATGATGTGGTATGGGTTAATACTAAAGAAGTCCCTGGCAATGGTATTGATGATGACAAAAACGGCTATGTTGATGATATTAATGGTTGGAATTTCCTTGGGGATGCTTATGATGAACAGCTTGAATACATTAGACTTTTAAAAAGTGGTGTTGATTTTGATAGAAAAGAAGAAGCTCAAGCTAAATACGACAAAGACTTCAATAGGGCTAAGCAAAATAAAACGAGATACGAAGGTATTTTAGAGCAAGTTCAAGGGGCTCACAAAACATTAGAGGCGCATTTTGGAAAAGCTGATTATAGTAAAGATGATATTAATAGTCTCGTATCTGAAGATGAAAATGTTGTTCAGGCAGCGCAATTTGCAAAACAAATGTACGGCTATGGTTTAGAAAGTATGACCGACGCTATTGAGGAGTTGCAAGGAGGAATAGATTATTTTTCTGCTCAAGTTGATGTGAATCTTAATATGGAACTTAAAGGAAGAACGACTGGAGATGATCCCAATGATTTTACACAAACCGTTTATGGTAATGGTAATGTAAAACACTCCATTAAAGATGAAAGCCATGGTACTCATGTAGCCGGAATTATTGCTGCAGAACGCGGCAACGGATTAGGTGTTGATGGTGTTGCTAATAACGTACAAATAATGGCTGTAAGAGCGGTTCCTAACGGAGATGAATATGATAAAGATGTGGCTTTAGCTATTCGCTATGCTGCAGATAATGGTGCTAAAGTAATGAATACTAGTTTTGGAAAAGCGTATTCACCTCACAGTGATAAAGTAAGAGAAGCTATTGCATATGCTGCCTCGAAAGATGTTTTAATAGTAAATGCTGCTGGTAACGATGCGCTTGATTTAGATGAAAATAAAAGCTACCCTAATGATGCTGTAGATAACGGTCCTGAGGTGGCAGATAATTTTGTAACCGTTGGTGCATTAGCTCCAAGTAATGGTGAAGACGTTGTTGCAAGTTTCTCTAACTATGGCAAAATTAATGTAGATGTTTTTGCGCCTGGTGCTAAAATTTATTCTACAACTCCAGAAAACGAATATGATACAAAAGGAGGGACCTCTATGGCTGCTCCAGCAGTAGCAGGTGTTGCTGCACTAATTCGTTCTTATTTCCCAAAATTATCGGCTTCTCAAGTTAAGTCTGTATTAATGGCATCGGGTTTACCTAAGAATGGAGACGTTATGATTGGTGGAAATCCAGACAAAAAATCAAGTTTTGATGACCTATCAAAATCCGGTAAAATGGTAAACGCTTATAATGCGTTTATCTTAGCCTCTAAGATGTCTAAATAAAATATATTTTATGTTAAAACCTCACCCCTGGGTGGGGTTTTTTAATTTAAAAACCTATGAAAACTGTATTAAATTTGTTTGTTTTAAGTTGTTTTTTTGCCTGTGGTAGCTACCAAACCATTAACAATACAGCAAAAGAAAACAACGCTAAGGATGGTTATTGGCAACAACATGTGGATTATAAAATGACCATAGATATGGATGTTGATTCCTATCAATATCATGGTAGTCAAGAGCTTATTTACACAAATAATTCGCCAGATCAACTGGATAAGGTCTTTTACCACTTATTTTTTAATGCCTTCCAACCTGGAAGTGAAATGGACGTAAGATCCAGAACTATTGAAGATCCAGACCGCAGGGTTAAAGACCGCATAAGTAAACTTAAACCAAACGAAATTGGATTTATTAAAGTTAACAGCTTAAAGCAAAATGGAGTAGCTGTTAAATACCATGTTGCGGGAACAATTCTTGAAGTTGAACTTAATTCCCCTTTAGAACCTGGTGAGAAGGTGACTTTTAATATGGATTTTGATGGACAAGTTCCTGTTCAAATTAGACGATCTGGAAGAAATAATGCAGAAGGCGTTGCTTTATCCATGACGCAGTGGTATCCTAAACTGGCCGAATATGATTTTGAAGGATGGCATGCCGACCCATACATAGGAAGAGAGTTTCACGGGGTATGGGGGGATTTTGATGTCACCATAAATATTGATAAATCCTATGTAGTAGGAGGGACAGGGTATCTTCAAAACCCTAATGAAATTGGTCATGGTTATGAAAATAGTACACTAAACCTTCCTAAAGGAGATAAACTTTCTTGGCATTTTATTGCACCTAAAGTTCATGACTTTACATGGGCTGCAGATCCTGAGTATATTCATGATGTTTATCCTATGGAAAATGGACCAACATTACATTTTCTTTATAAAAACAATCCAGATATAAAAGATAATTGGAAAAAACTGCAGACAAAAACAGCTGATCTCATGCGTTTTTTTAGCAGTGAAATAGGGGAGTATCCTTATGATCAATATTCTGTAATTCAAGGTGGAGACGGCGGGATGGAATATGCTATGTGTACACTAATAACTGGAGAGAGAAAGTTTGGAAGCTTGGTGGGCGTAACAGCACACGAACTCGCACATACTTGGTTTCAATTTTTATTGGCTACCAATGAATCCAAACATGAATGGATGGATGAGGGATTCACAAGTTATATTAGTGATCAAGCCATGAATGTAATCATGAATCAAAATAAAGAGAACCCATATTCTGGTGCCTATCGTGGGTACTATTATTTGGTGAATTCTGGAAAAGAACAACCGCAATCTACGCATGCAGACCGCTATCATTTAAATATGGCATACAGTATTGCTGCATACAGTAAAGGAGAGGTGTTTTTAGCTCAGCTAGGGTATATCATTGGAGAAGAACAATTGAAAAAAACGTTACAAAAATACTTTCAGGATTTTGCATTCAAACATCCTAGACCAATTGATATAATTAGATCTGCAGAAAAAATTAGTGGTTTAGAACTGGATTGGTACTTAACAGATTGGACACAAACTACAAATACTATAGACTATAAAGTAGAACGTGTTGATGCCAATTCTAATGCCTCTTCTATTATTCATTTGAAAAGGTTGGGAGCAATGCCCATGCCAATTAATCTTGAAATAGAACTAAAAGACGGCACAAAGAAAGCATATTATATCCCACTGCAAATGATGCGTGGCGAACGCCCATTAAAAGAAAATGAAACTTTACTTAAAGATTGGGCTTGGGCTTACCCAAATTATGAGTTTTCAGTTCCTTTTGATAAAGAAATCATTAAAAATGTATCTATTGACTCTGAAAATAAAATGGCAGACATTAATAAAACAAACAACCAACTTTAATTATAAGTTCTTAAATTTGTTTAACTAAACCGCTTTAAAAGCGGTTTTTTTAATTTTTTAAAGTATATTAATAATACAATGTCGTTTAGTTATAACAAAGAAGATAAACTAAAACAAAAGAAAGTAATAGATCGCTTATTTTCGTCAGGAGAATCAGTTGGTCAATATCCGCTTAGATTAGTATATATTACTGACGATCCTATAAATGATGGGGCTTTTAAAATAGGTGTCTCTGTAAGTAAACGCTACTTTAAAAAAGCAGTTGAACGCAACAAAATTAAAAGAATTATAAGAGAAGCTTTCAGGTTACAAAAACCTCACGTTGAAACCATTATTAAAGCGCAATGCAATAATGGTGTTTACGGAATGATTCTCTACAACGGAGATGAAATTCCGGGTTTTGAAGATCTACATAAATGTATGTCTAATTTGTGGTTGAAATTTGAATCAAAAAAGAAACGCTAATGAAAATCAAACAAATTGTTAAGAATAAAATAACACTCGTTATTGTGGCATGCGGCCTGTTTCTGTTGAGTTCGGGGTTTTCAAACTCTTTTTTTGAAATAGCAAAACAAATTGAAATTTTTACCACGCTTTACAAGGAACTAAATATTAATTATGTTGATGAGACCAACCCTGCTGATTTAATGACTACAGGGATTAAAAGTATGTTAAAGACTTTAGACCCTTACACTAAATTTTTAAATGAACAAGATGTAGAGGCTGCAAGAATTAATACCAGTGGAGACTATACTGGAATAGGAGCGCATATATTAACAACTAAAAATAAGCTAATTGTCCTGGAACCTTACAAAGGTTATCCCGCTGATAAAGCTGGTTTAAAAGCAGGAGACGAAATCACAAAAGTAAATGGTATTGATGTAAATGATTTCAAGGAAGATTCTAAAAACCTCCTAAAAGGTGAAGCAGGTTCAACAGTAGAAGTTTCTTACTTAAGACAAAATAAACCTTACACTACTTCTATTAAAAGAGAAGCTATTGAAATAAAAGCTGTTCCCTATTTTGCTATGACTAAAGATTCTATTGGATATATAGCTCTAGTAAAATTTAATAGAAAAGCATCTTATGAAACAAAAAAAGCTTTGGTTGATCTAAAAAAACAAGGCGCAAAAAAAATAATTTTAGATCTAAGGAATAACCCAGGAGGATTACTTAGAGAAGCTATAAACGTAACCAATCTTTTTGTTTCTAAGAACCAATTAATAGTTACCACTAAATCTAAAGTTAAAAAATACAATAAAACTTATCTTACAAAAAATGAACCTATTGATGTAGAAATTCCTTTAGCAATCATTATTAATGATCGCAGCGCATCTGCTAGCGAAATTGTTTCAGGTTCTTTACAAGACCTTGATAGGGCTGTTATTATTGGAAATAGAAGTTATGGTAAAGGACTCGTTCAAAGACCAAAAAAATTGAGTTATGGTACCCAAATGAAAATTACTATTTCTAGATACTACACCCCTTCTGGAAGATGTATTCAGGCGTTAGATTACTCCAAAAAGGATGATAAGGGCAATGCTTTAAAAATTGATAAATCTCAATATAATGCCTTTAAAACAAAAAAGGGCAGAACTGTATACGATGGTGGCGGTATAAATCCTGACATAAAGGTTGAATTTATTCAAAACCAAAACCTTATAAAAGCAATTAAAAAAGAAAGATTGGTTTTTGATTTTGCCACTAAATACTTCTATGAAAATGAAAACAAGGTTATTAATGATTTAATTTTTGACGACAAGTTGTTCAAAGACTTTAATCTGTTTGTTAAAGAAAAAGGGTTTAATTTTGAAACAAAAACAGAGCTTCTATTAGATCAACTTAATACTACAGCTTTTGAAGAAGGTGTTTCTGTATATTTAGATCAAGATTTAAAAACCATAAAAAAACACATTAATAGTTTTAAAAGTAATGCTATAGATCAAGACAAAATAGCAATAACACAATTACTTTCGGAATCAATTATAAAAAGATACTTATACAAAGAAGGGTACTATAATTATGCACTAAATAATGATATTTATATTTCACGTTCACGGTCATTATTATGCAATCTGTCTACATATAATAGCTTGTTAAATTGAATTGAGCTTTAATAATTTCTAAAATTTATATATTTAATTTAAAGTGAATTTTAGAGATGCGTTTAATTGTTTTATACCTTTTAATATTTCAATTCAGTTTTGCTCAACAAGAGTATAAACATGAGGTATACTTTGAAACGGATAAATTTGATATTCCTGAAACTGAACACAACAGATTAATATTGTTTCTATCAAAAGTTGTTAAACTTGATATTAATAAAATTCAAATTTACGGGTTTTGTGATGATAGAGGCAGTGAACACTATAACAAAGCTTTATCTGAGAAACGCGCTGAGACTATTAAAGATGTGTTTTCAGTTAATGAAATAAGTAGTGATTTGATTACTAATGTTGATGGAAAAGGAGAAATCTTATTAAAAATAGTAGACTCAAAAAATGTTGATAAAATTAGAGGTTTAAATAGAAAAGTAGAAATAACTGTCATTGAAAATAAAGAAAAAAAACAATCTACTCTTAAAGAAAAAAAAGATGGAGATTTTAATGGTCTCCTTGCAGAAAACTTAAAAAAAGGTGATAAATTTTTATTGGAGAATATTCTATTCAAAACAGGTTACACTTTTTTAATGCCAGAATCCAAACCTGTATTAAATCAATTGGCTGAAACTTTAAAACAACGTACAGATTTTAAATTTTCAATACAAGGTCATGTGTGTTGTACTGAAAACAGTAGAGATGCAGTTGATAGAAGAACTAAAAAAAGAAATTTATCTCTTGCTAGAGCTAAATATATTTATGATTACCTCGTTAAAAAAGGTATTGATAAAAATAGAATGAATTATGTTGGAATGCGAAGAAAATTTCCTCTTGGTGGTGATCCTAAATTTGATAGAAGAGTAGAAATTGTAATTACTTATATTAACAAAATATAGTATAACTAATTTTTTATCATCGCAGTATGTGGTATACCATCCTCTAAATATGGTTTTCCTTGCTCTTTAAAACCTAGTTTATTATAGAATTTTATAAGATAAGTCTGTGCAGATATTTTAATTTGTGCTTGATTATAATGTTTTTTAATAGCATCAATAGATGCATTCATTATATCTGTTCCAAAACCTTTTGATCTGTGTTTTTGATCTACAACAACTCTGCCAATACTTGCTTCATTGAAATATAATTTAACATCAAATATACGTGTGTATGCTACAATAGTATTACCATACCAACCAATAACATGAAGCGCTTTTTTATCTTTATCATCAAGGTCTTGATAAACACAATCTTGTTCAACTACAAAAACTTCAGATCTTAATCTAAGAATTGCATATAACTCATTGGTTGTCAATGCTTCAAATTTTTTAATTGTTGTTTTTAACATTTAATCTTGAACTATAATGTCTTTAGGATCTTTTTTATTAAACTCTGGTTGTAAGGTAACATGATTAATATTATATTTTTCTTTAACTAAGCTTTCTATTTCTATTAAAACTTCATCAAATTGAGCGACTGAAATATTTTGATTTAACTCTAAATGCCCTTCTAAGTGAAGTTCATCCTCATTCAAGTACCAAACATGAACATGGTGAAGCTTTCTCACATAATTTATATGGGAAACCAAATTAACTATTGTATTAATATCAATACTTTTTGGTGTAAATAACATCAGTATTCTAGTAGCTTTCAATAATAAGTCATAACCCATCCAAATTAAATAAATAGCAATACAAAAGGTTAAAATACTATCAATCCAATAAATACTATAAAAATACATTAAAACTCCCCCTAATAGAACTGCAATACTTGCCATCATATCTGTAAATAAATGAATATAAGCAGCAGTCATATTTAAATTATAATTAGCATCTTTCTTTAATAATAGTACGCTAAAACCATTACCTAATATGGCAATTAAAGAAAAATATATAACTAATTTTGTTGAAATAATTTCTGGATTTTTAAAACGGTCTATTGCTTCTATAATTAAAAAAAAAGCAACTAATATTAATACTATAGCATTAACAAAAGCAGCTAAAACTTCAGCGCGTTTATATCCAAATGTTTTATTAAAAGAAGCTTTTTTTCTTGATAATTTAGATGCAATAAAACTAATTATTAAGCTAACTACATCACTAAAATTATGAAGTGCATCACTTAATAAAGAAAGACTTCCAGAAATTAATCCCCCTACAATTTGTGCAGAAGTAATACCTATATTTAAAAAAATAGAAATTAATAAATTTCTATCCCTTTGAATATGTAAATGGTTTAATGACATGGAATTTTATCAATTCTATTTTGATGTCTCCCTCCTTCAAAAGGCGTATTAAGAAAAACTTCTACAATTTGTTTCGCTTGTTCTAAAGATGTAAATCGTGCTGGAATACTTAATATATTAGCGTTATTATGAGATTTAGCTAACATTGCTATTTCTTTTGTCCAGCAAAGTGCGGATCTTACTTTACTGTATTTATTAGCAGTCATGTTTGCACCATTACCGCTTCCACATATTATAATTCCTAAATTAGAAATATTAGAATGTACATCTTTTGCAACAGGATGAATAAAATCAGGGTAGTCTACACTAGTTTCAGAATTGGTTCCATAATTTTTTACTTCATGTCCTAAATTTTTTAATAATAATAATATAGACTCTTTATATACTGTTCCAGCGTGATCATTACCAATTGATATTTTCATTATTATAAAATTTTAAGCTAAAATAAGTATTGTTAATTGGTTAATAAAGATTAATTATAATATTAATAATGTGTTAATTTCTTTAATTAACTATTAATAATAAATATTTTGATTTTAATAAAGAATACCTAATGATTAAAATAATCCTGTTATCAAAATTTATTTATTTAATTTTTATAAACACTTATAAACTATTTTAATAGTTTTTTTAAACATTTTAAAATATTAAATAATTCACAAAATTAATAGGATAATAACTATAAACAACTGTTAATATATTATATTAAAATCAATAAAATTAGTCATTTAAGCTTTTTAAAACCTATTAATAAATTGTTTACAAATATTTAAATTTTTAAAAAAAAATTTAAATCAAAAAAAGTATACCTGAAATTAACAAACAATAATAAGCACCATTATAATTTTAATTTAAAAAAAGAAAAAGGCTTATTAATTATAGACTTGTTTATAAAGTTTATAAATATGGTAGATGTTTAATTAATTAAAGTATAGATTTGTTTTTGATTACTTAGAGCTAAATAGATGAAAAGAAGAAAAAAAGATAACAGAAAGAAAAAAGGGATTGAAAATTTATCTGCTCTAATTTTAAAATTAATACGATCTAATAGATCTAAAACTTACAATTACAAGCAAATTGCTGCACATTTAAATGTAAATGATTCTCACAGTCGCAATCAAATAATAAAAAAATTGCAACTTCTTAAATCTAAAAATGAAATTGAAGAGGTTGAAAGAGGTAAATTTAAAGCGATAATAAATTCAGATTACCACACAGGAATTATTGAAGTTAATGCTAAAGGAAGTGGATATATTATATGTGAAGCGTTTGATGATGATATTTATATTGGTTCTAACAATTTAAATAAAGCTTTACATTTAGATGAAGTAGAGTTTTATGTATTTAAAAGAAGACGCAATGGTAGATTAGAAGGGGAGGTAACACAAATTATAAAACGCGCTAAATCATCTTATGTTGGTGTTATTCAAATTCATAAATCTTACGCTTTTGTTATTACTGACGACAAGAAAATGTACAAAGACATTTTTATTCCTTTAAATAAAATAAACAAAGCAGAAGATGGTGATAAGGTTTTAGTTGCTTTACAAGATTGGCCTGAAAAAGCAAGTTCTCCATATGGTAAAGTTAATAAGGTTTTAGGTAAACCAGGTGAGCATAATACAGAAATTCATGCTATACTGGCTGACTATGGTTTACCTTATGATTTTCCTAATGAAGTACTTGATTTTGCATCATCTATTAATACATCTATAACTAAAAAAGAGATTGCAAAACGAAGGGATATGCGATCAGATTTAACATTTACTATAGATCCTAAAGATGCTAAAGATTTTGATGATGCCCTATCCTTTAAAATTTTAGGAGAGGATATTTACGAGGTGGGTATTCATATAGCTGATGTATCGTATTACGTGCAACCAGATACAATTTTAGATGAAGAAGCTTTTGAAAGAGCAACCTCTGTTTATTTAGTAGATAGGGTAGTTCCTATGTTGCCTGAAGTACTTTCTAACTATGCATGTTCATTAAGACCTCAAGAAGAAAAATTTACATTTTCTGCAGTATTTAAAATTAATAATAAAGCTGAAGTTATTGATGAATGGTTTGGAAGAACAGTTACATATAGTGATGCAAGATTTGCTTATGAAGAAGCACAAGAAGTAATTGAAACTAAATCCAATATAATTTCTGATAATGTTTCTCTTACTGGAGTTACTTATGAAATAAAAGATGATATAAAAAAGGCAATTTTAAAATTAAATGAATTAGCAATTATTATGAGATCTCAAAGAATGAAATCAGGTGCAATTTCATTTGATAAGGTTGAGGTTAAATTTAATTTAGACGATACTAATAATCCAACAGGAGTTTATTTTAAAACCAGTAAAGATGCTAATAAATTAATTGAAGAATTTATGTTACTTGCTAATAAGAAAGTCGCAGAATTTATAGGAAAACAAAAACCAGTAAAAACATTTGTTTATAGAGTTCATGATGAGCCTGATGATACAAAACTTATAGCTTTACAAAATATTGTTTCAAAATTTGGTTTTAAATTTAAAATTGATAGCGTAAATACTGTTTCAAATGCGTTAAATAAATTACTAAAAGATGTTGAAGGTTCAAAAGCTCAAAATCTTGTTGATACACTCGCTATTAGAAGTATGAGTAAGGCAGAATATACAACTCAAAACATTGGTCATTATGGTTTAGCATTTGAATATTATTCTCATTTTACTTCACCTATTAGACGCTACCCTGACGTAATGGTTCACAGGTTGCTTCAATCTTATTTAGATGGACATAAATCATATTCAGAAGAAGTTTATGAAGATAAATGTAAACACGCTAGTCATATGGAACATTTATCCACAAAAGCGGAGCGTGATTCTATAAAATATATGCAAATTAAATTTATGCAAGATCATAAAAATGAAGAATTTGTTGGTGTAATCTCAGGTGTTACAGATTGGGGTATTTATGTAGAAATAATATCAAATAAATGTGAGGGTATGGTTAGAATAAGAGATATTAAAGATGATTATTATGAATTTGATGAATCTCAATATGCTTTAGTAGGAAGAGATACAAAACATATATATCAATTAGGAGATGAGGTTATTGTTACTGTAAAGTCAACAGACTTAATAAAAAAGCATTTGGATTTTAATTTAATTGGAGAAAAATAATACAATGAGACTACTACATATTTTATTTTTTATAAGTTTTATAAATAATTTATTTGCGCAAGATTTACAAGAAAAAAACATAGGTGAATTTCACACTTTAAAAGTATTTGACAGGATAGAAGTAGAGTTAATAAAATCAGATACTAATAAATTATTTGTTAATTCAGAATTTGATGATAAACTGGATATAATAAATAAAAATGGAATTCTAAAAATTAGAACTGATTTTGATAACCTTCTTGGTGGACAGGATATTAAAATTTTATTACATTATAACTCTATAGATATTATTGATGTAAATGAGGGAGGTGAAGTTCATTCAAAAGAGATTATAGATCAATTTGAATTAGAATTAAATACTCAAGAAGGAGGTGTAATTGATTTAACTATAGACACTAAACTAGTTAATATAAAATCTTTTACAGGTGGTGAAGTTAAGTTATCAGGAAAAAGCAAAAAAATAAATATTACTGTTAATACAGGCGGTAAATGTGATGCAAAAGATTTAATATCACAAGATTCAAAAACTACAATTTTAACAGGAGGTGAAATAGAAATTAATTCATCCAATTCAAACACTTCTAAAATAACAGGCGGCGGTAACATCTATGTGTATGGAAATCCAAAAAATATTGATAAAAAAACTACCTTTGGAGGGAAAATTCACATAGTTAAATAAATCTAATGTTTGATGATATCTTAGCTGCTATTCCATTTGGAATTATCCTAGCATTTACTGTTGGTCCAGTTTTCTTTGTGTTGTTAGAAACAAGTGCAACTAAAGGTTTTAAAGCTGCAATAGTTTTTGATTTAGGAGTTGTTTTAGCTGATATTATTTTTGTAACAGTTGCTTTTTTTAGTACAAGTAAACTTATAGAAACATTTAAAAAAGATTCTAATTTTTTAATATTAGGAGGTGTTATTTTGTTTTTTTATGGTGTTATTTCCTTCATAAAAACCTCAAAATCTTTTAGATCTATAGTTAAAGAATACCAAAAGGTTAAAATTCAAAAAAACTACATACAGTTATTTATAAAAGGGTTTTTTTTAAATTTTATAAATATTGGTGTTTTGTTAGGTTGGCTTGGATTTATTGTTGTTGCAAATTCAATTACTTCATCACAGCAGGGTGTTATTTTATTTATAACATCAATGATTATTACATATTTTATTACTGATATTTTCAAAATTATTGTAGCAAAACAAATTAAAAACAAATTAACCCCTAAACGTATTTACAAGACTAAGAAATTGGTGGCTCTAACTATTTTAGTATTTGGAATTATTTTGGTAGTGCAAGGCTTATTCCCTGAGAGTAAAACTTTGATTCAGCAAAACATTAAAGAAGTATTTTAATAAAAAAGACTATCAAAATGATAGTCTTTTTTTTTTGAGGCGTCGAGCGGATTCGAACCGCTGTACAAGGTTTTGCAGACCTCTGCCTAGCCACTCGGCCACGACGCCTTGTTTAGGCGTTTGCAAATGTATTAAAAATTTAAAATTTAACTAATAATCCTAAATTTTTCTTTCATCACTCATTATAATAGTAACTTCTTTTACATCACCACCAATAGGAGGATTTATTTTGCTTACAGCAACCTCTGCTTTACTAACTAAGCTACTTTCTTTAAAAATACGATTAATTATTTTTAGTGCGACAGTTTCAAGAAGTTTTACTGGAATATTCATTTCCTCCTTTACAATTCTATTAATTAAAACATAATCAACGGTATCTTTTAACTCATCTGATTTAGCCGACGTTATTAGGTTTGCTTCTACTTCTACATCAACCCTGTAATCACTTCCTATGATAGTTTCTTCTTTTAAACACCCATGATGAGCAAACACCTTAATATCTGTAACTTTTATAATTCCCAAAACCTTATATTTTAAGCAAATATATATGCATTATTTAATAACTTTGCCATTTATTTTTAATTACATGTCAGAAGTTACAAAATCACTCAACTTTATAGAACACATTATAGAAGAAGATTTGAAAAACGGTTTATCTTCAGATGCGCTGCGATTTAGATTTCCTCCAGAACCTAATGGGTATCTCCATATTGGCCATACTAAAGCTATTGGTATAAGCTTTGGTTTGGGTTTGAAGTATAATGCACCAGTTAACTTAAGGTTTGACGATACTAATCCAGCAAAAGAAGATCAGGAATATGTAGATGCTATTAAAAAAGATGTTACTTGGTTGGGTCATAACTGGGCAGAAGAATGTTACTCTTCAGATTATTTTCAAATTTTATATGATTGGGCAATTATTTTAATAAAAGAGGGTAAAGCTTATGTTGATTCTCAATCTTCAGAGGATATGGCAATTCAAAAAGGGACACCAACTCAGGCAGGTAAGCCTAGCCCATTTAGAGAAAGATCTGTAGATGAAAATTTAAGATTATTTCAAGAAATGAAAGATGGTGTTCATCCAGGAGGGTCTCATGTTTTAAGAGCTAAAATAGATATGTCCCATCCCAACATGTTAATGAGAGATCCTTTGATGTATAGAATCTTACACAAAGATCATCACAGAACGGGATCAGATTGGTGTATTTACCCAATGTATGACTGGACGCATGGCGAGTCGGATTATATTGAACAAATTTCACACTCATTATGTTCTCTTGAATTTAAGCCTCATAGAGAGCTTTATAATTGGTTTTTAGAACAGGTATACCCTCATGCTTCAAAAGCGTATAAAAACCCACCTAAACAACGTGAATTTTCTCGTTTAAACCTCAGTTATACAGTAATGAGTAAGCGAAAACTTTTAAGGTTGGTTGATGATGGAATAGTTTCTGGGTGGGATGATCCAAGAATGCCAACCATTTCTGGCCTTAGAAGACGTGGTTACACACCACAATCTTTAAGAAATTTTGTTGATAAAGTAGGGGTATCTAAACGTGAAAATGTCATAGATGTATCGTTGTTAGAGTCATGTGTAAGAGAAGATCTTAATAAATATGCGAGTAGGGTAATGGCTGTTTTAGACCCTATCAAATTAATTATTACCAATTATCCTGATGATAAAGTTGAATTATTACAAGCTGAGATTAACCCAGAACTCGAAAATTCAGGATTTAGAGAAATTCCTTTTTCTAAAGAACTTTACATAGAACGCGATGATTTTAAAGAAGAGGCTAATCGAAAGTTTTTCAGACTTACTATAGGTAAAGAAGTGCGTTTAAAAAACGCTTATATCATAAAAGCAGAAAGTGTAGTCAAGGATAATAATGGATTAATTAAAGAGGTGCATTGTACTTATGATATAGACAGTTTAAGTGGTAGCGGATCTGAAGCTAGTTTAAGAAAAGTTAAAGGAACATTGCACTGGGTTTCTATAGCTCATGCTTTTGAAGCAGAAGTAAGAGAGTATGATCGTTTATTCAACAATGAATCTCCGGATGCAGACTCTAGTGTTGATTTTACAACTTACCTAAACCCTAATTCATTAAAAGTTAGAAAAGCATTTTGTGAACCCAGTTTAAAAAAAGCAAAGGTTCTTGAAGCTTTTCAATTTACACGTCTAGGATATTATAATGTTGATAAAGATTCGAATTCAGGTCAAATTATTTTTAACAAAACGGTTGGATTGAAAGACACTTGGGGCAAGCAGGTTTCTAAACCACAAGAAAAGATAAATAACTTTCCAGCTAAAAATAAAACGCAACACGAAAAACCAGCTATTGAAGTTATTAAGCAGTTGGGTAAGAAGTTAACAAATTTACCAGATGACAAGTTTAATGTTACTGTTTTAAAGATAGAACAATTAGCAAAGGACACATCTTTTGAAGACATTACTCCTTTGTTCAATACTGCTAAAAAGAAAGTTGGTACAAGAATAGCTACTGTTATAGCTTTAAAAGCAGCTTTGTCTTCTGGAGTTTATAAATCAAATGAAATTATAAAAGATTATGTAGCTAGTGCTATTGATGATGATAATGAAAAAATTGCATCTATAGCAAAAGAAATAAAAAAGATATTATAAAAAAGCCTCCTTTTATAGGAGGCTTTTTTTAAGCGTCTGTATTGGGTTTATTTTTTTTCTCTTTCATGGCTTCGCCAATTTGATTACTTGCCGTAAAACTAGCAACCATATCATTAAGCATGTTACTCCCTGCTTGAGGTGAGTTTGGTAACAATATAAGGTTACTGTTAGTTTCTCCCCCAATAGCTTGAAGCGTATCATAGTGTTGTGTAACTACAATTAAAGCCGAAGCCTCCTGTGAATTAATACCAACTTTATTTAGCACTTCAACAGACTCCTCAAGCCCTCTTGCAATTTCTCTTCTTTGATCTGCAATACCCTGCCCTTGAAGACGTTTACTTTCAGCTTCTGCTTTAGCTTTTTCAACAATTAAAATACGTTGTGCATCACCTTCAAATTGTGCAGCAACTTTTTCGCGTTCTGCAGCGTTAATTCTATTCATAGCTTCCTTAACCTGTGCATCCGGATCAATATCTGTAACTAAAGTTTTTATGATGTCATATCCATATTCTTGCATAGCATCATTAAGTTCTGATTTAACGGCAATAGCAATATCATCTTTTTTAACAAAAACATCATCAAGACGCATTTTTGGAACTTCAGCTCTTACCACATCAAAAACATAAGATGTAATTTGATCGTGAGGATAATCTAGTTTATAAAAAGCATCATAGACTTTATCTTTAATAACTTTAAACTGTACAGAGACTTTTAGTCTAACAAACACATCATCTAAAGTCTTGGTCTCAACAATAACATCCAATTGTTGAATTTTCAAACTTAATCGTCCTGAGATTCTATCAATTAGAGGAATTTTAAAATGTAAACCAGATTGTCTGATGCTTTGAAATTTTCCAAAGCGCTCTATAATTGCTGCAGTTTGTTGTTTAACGACAAACAGAGCTGCAATTATTATAAATAGTCCAAAAACAATATACGGGATGAGATAAAAAGACATAAAATTTATTTTAAGGTTATAGATTAGTATGAATGTCTAAAATAAGACAAAATAATCGATTTTAAAGCGCTTTAATTAATGAGTAGCACAATTAGACAATATGTTACAAAAAAAGCGCTCATATAAGCGCTTTGTTAAATATTGAGTAAAAGATTTTTAATTCTTTTTATGGTTTCATTTTTTCCAATTAAAAAAGCAATTTCAAAAACGTCTGGTCCCTGAAGAGAACCAACTAAAGCCAACCGTAAAGGCATCATTACTTTTCCAAAACCAACACCTTCGTTGGTAATCCAATTTTTAATTCGAGATTGAATATAGTTAGCTTCAAATTTTTCATCATCAACGTCTTTAATGATTGCTGCAATATGTTTTAATATGCCTTCTGTATCTGGTTTTATGGCTTTTTTAAAGGCTTTTTCATCATATTTTTCTGGTGTATTAAAAAAGTAATCAGTTAAATCATCAAAATCACTTATAAAATTGGCGCGTTCTTTAACTTTATTTATAACTAATTCAAGATAATTAACATCAATATCTCTAAGTTCTAGTTTGCTCTTTTTATAATTTTGAGCTAAGGTTAAACTGGGCTGCTTTTGCATGTAGAAATGGTTAAACCATTTTATTTTATCTGGATCAAAACGCGCACCGGCTTTATTGACTTTTTTTATAGAAAACTCATTGATAAGTTCTTCTAAGGTAAAATGTTCTTTTTCGGTTCCAGGATTCCATCCTAATAATGCTAAAAAATTTACAACCGCTTCCTTGAAATAGCCGTCTTCTTTGTAGCCTCTAGAAATTTCATTTGTTTTGGGGTCTATCCATTCTAATGGAAATACAGGAAACCCTAATTTATCACCATCACGTTTACTTAGTTTACCTTTACCTGTAGGTTTTAAAATTAAAGGCAGGTGAGCAAATTCTGGGGACTCCCATCCAAGCGCATCGTACAATTGCTTGTGAAGCGCAAGTGAAGGCAACCATTCTTCACCCCTAATTACATGAGTGATTTTCATAAGGTAGTCGTCCACAATATTTGCAAGGTGGTATGTAGGCATACCATCACTTTTAAAAAGCACCTTATCATCTAATATATTCGTGTCTATTTTAATGTTGCCACGAATCATATCAGTAAGAAGAAGGATTTCATTCTTGGGTGTTTTAAATCGAATTACATAATCATCTCCTCGTTGTATTCTTTTATCAACTTCATTTTGATCCAAAGTCAAACTATTAATCATATTTGAAGAGGTTCTGCAACTCCAATTGTACACAAAGGTATCTTTATTGGTTTCAGCTTCTTTTCTTAACTGGTCAAGAGTTTCAGTTGAATCAAATGCATAGTAAGCATGGCCACTATCTATAAGTTTTTTAGCGTAAGTCTTATAAATATTTTTACGCTCACTTTGGCGGTAAGGACCCAAAGAGCCTTCTTTACCTGGGCCTTCGTCAAAAGGAATTTCACACCAGTTTAAGGCATCAATTATATATTGTTCGGCACCTTCAACAAAGCGCTTTTGATCTGTGTCTTCTATTCTTAACACAAAGGTGCCCTTATGTTTTTTTGCAAATAAGTAATTAAATAAAGCCGTTCTTATGCCTCCAATATGAAGTGGCCCAGTTGGACTTGGTGCAAATCTTACCCTTACATCTTTCATTTTTAGAATCTATATTTTCATTGCAAAGATACTTTTATAACTATTAAGTTAAAACACATTTTTATTAATAACTTTACTATTATTAAGGATATCAATGTCTCAATTCCAAATCATAGAAAATAAGTTAAAGCACTTTTTAAAAAGGTTCTATATTAATGAACTTTTAAAAGGACTTTTGCTTTTTTTTAT
The DNA here is from genome assembly GCA_042091495.1 of Bacteroidota bacterium. GTDB lineage: Bacteria > Bacteroidota > Bacteroidia > Flavobacteriales > Flavobacteriaceae > JBELHJ01. The sequence goes on along the minus strand of JBELHJ010000018.1, from coordinate 14,899 downwards.
ATTTTTTTCAGCATTCTTAATTGTGGTTATTTCAATAGAAACTTTTCTTTGGACTAACTCTAATGTTAGAACTGTTTTTTTTTGGTCACTTGTTCTGTTTTCGCTCTTTTTGTTTATTAAGGTTCTTTTAACCCCCCTTTTAATTTTGTTAAAGTTTAAGGCAGGGATGTCTTATAATGAAGCTTCATCACATATTGGTTCTAATTTTCCTGAAGTATCAGATGTTTTATTAAACTTAGTTCAGTTAAGAAATAAAACATCGACTAGTGATCTTATTTTGGCTAGTATAGAGAAGAAATCTAGCCAAATTAAACACGTTCCTTTTTATGCGGCGGTTAATTTTAAAAACAACATCAAGTATTTATGGTTTTGTGGATTTCCTGTGGTTTTTTACCTCATATCTTTTTTTTCAGGTTATAGTAATTCAATTTCTAATGGTTATCATCGGATTGTTAATTACAGCAGTGTTTTTGAACCCCCAGCGCCATTCAATTTTAATATCTTAAATGATTCTTTAGTTGTTTTTGACCAACAAGATTTTGATTTAAAATTTTCTATAACAGGAAGTTTTATTCCAGAAAATGTTAAAATTAACTTTAATGGTGCATCGTATTTTACTAATAAAACTGACTCTAATACGTTTAGCTACAGATTTACAAATTTATCAGAAGAAGTAATTTTCCAAATACAAGGCAATAATTATATTTCTAAAAATTTTAAATTACTGGTTTACCCATCACCAAGAGTTTTTGAGCTACAAGCTATCATTGATTATCCTGTCTACACTAAAAGAACCAATGATACTATTTATAACAATGGGTCTTTTCCAGTATTATTCGGTTCAAAAGTTAACTGGAATGTTAAATGCAACTCTACTAATGTTGTTAGTTTTCAATTTAAAGACACCGTATATAATTTAAAATCTCACACTAATTATTTCAATTTTAAAAAGCAACTCTTTAATACTACGAGTTATAAATTAACAACATCAAATCAATACGCATCTGCTTTTGAAGATTATAATTATAAGCTTCAAATAGTTCCAGATGATTATCCAAAAATCAATGTTATATCAGAGTCGGATACCACCAAAATAAATTCAGAAGTTTTTTTTAATGGTATTGCCTCTGATGATTATGGCGTGTCTGAAGTTGTTATGATGTATTATGATGCTGAGCACCCTAATGACAAAACAATTATAAAATTGAATTCATCTTTAAGCAATGTATCAGAATTCCGCACTTTTTTTCCTGACACAATTACACTTAAACCTGATAAAGCATATAAAATTCTTTTTAGAGTAAAAGATAATGACCCTTATAACACAAAAAAATTCAGTTACTCCGATATTTTTTCATATCAAATTATTTCTGACAGTCTACTACTATCGCAAATGAAAATCAACAACGAAAATTACTTGGATCAATTTTCTAAATCTCTTAACAAACAACTTGATTTAGATGTCAATTTAACTAAACTTAAACAAGCACAAGATTTTAAACAATCCATATCATATAGCGATCAAAAGCGCTTAAATGAGTATGTAAAAAAGCAAAAAGCAACTGATGATTTTTTCAAAAAGTTTTCTGAACATTTTAAAAAACAGTTAGCCATAACACCAGATTCATTATCAGACAAATCATTACAAAAGCGTTATGAAGATTACCAAAAAAAGCAAGATCAACAAAACGCACTTTTAAAAGCGATACAAAAGGAACAATCTCAATTAGATAAAGAAGAGCTCCAAAAGAAATTGGACCAACTATCAAAATCTCAAAAATCAAAAAATAGAAGTCTTAAGCAATTATTAGAATTGACAAAACGCTTAGTTGTTCAACAAGATTTAAAAAAGATTGCATCAGAATTATCCCAACTCTCCAAAAAACAGAACCTCATTGAAAAAACGGATAGTTTAAATACAAGAAAGAATCAAAAACAAATTAACGATGTTTTTGACAAATTAGATGACAAAATGGATACTTCACAGAAAAATAACCAATCACTTCAAAAACCATTAAATTTAGACGAAATAAATTTTAACAAAGACCAAGTAAAAGATGCGCTCCAAAAAGCTCTAGAACAGCTAGACTCTAATTCTACACCTAATAAATCTCAACAGAAAGCATCAAAACAAATGAAAGTAATTTCCGACATGCTTGCTGGCGCAGCTTCAAATGGGGGTGATTCACCCAACCAAGAAGATGCAGATATGTTACGTCAAGTATTAGATAACCTCCTTACGTTCTCTTTCAACCAAGAGGCGTTATTAAATTTTTTCTCTCAGAATTCATCAAATGATTCCTCTTTTTCCACACAGTTAGCCAAACAACAACAATTAAGAGAGCATTTTGAACATATTGACGATAGTTTATTTGCCTTATCATTACGACAACCTAAAATAGGTGAACTTGTAAACAATTCAATTGAAGATGTTTATTATTACATAGACAAATCTATTGAAGAGTTAACAGAATTTAATTTTAATATGGGTTTAAGTTCTCAGCAATATGTTATAACAAATACAAATGTGCTTTCAGATTTTTTAAGTAATGTTTTAGATCAAATGAACAATCAATTACTTATGCCAGGTAGTGGAAAATCAGATATGCCATTACCTGATATTATTATGAGTCAACAACAATTAAATGAATCCCTCAAACAGAAAAGCCAACCCAAAAACGAGGGAGAACCAAATTCTAAGGGGAAGTCATCACCCTCAGAGGGTTCTCAAAATTATTATGATATTTACCAGGAGCAAATGCAAATTAAAGCCACTCTAGAATCTATTTTAAAAGCAAAAGGGCTGTCATTGTCACAACAAAATCTAGAAGACACGTTCAATAAAATTGAAGACGCTTTAATTAACAAACAATCACTCTCAAGATCATTGTTTTATCAAGAGCAATTACAATATAAACTAATACAGATTGAAAAGGCTATTAATACCCAAGAAACAGATTCTAAAAGACAGTCTGATACGTCTTATCAGCTATTCTATAATACCAAATCTGATTCATTAAAATTCACTAAAGATTTTCTTAAGCCTAACGACCTATTAAATAAACAACAATTACCTTTGCAACAGTATTATAAAACAATAATTCAAAATTATTTTAACAGCTTATGATTACTTATAATTTCGAGACGCTTTTTAATCTGAATGACACGTCAATAATTTCAGATTGGATACATAAAGTTATCTCTAATGAGGGTCTCGAAACTGGTGAAATTAATTTTATTTTTTGTGATGATGATTATTTGTTAAAATTAAATGTAGCGTTTTTAGATCATGACACTTTAACAGATATAATTAGTTTTGATTATACTATGGGTAACCTAATAAGTGGTGATGTTTATATTTCTATACCTAGGGTGATGGATAATGCAAGTATATTTAACACATCATTTCAAAATGAATTACACCGTGTAATTATTCATGGTATACTTCATTATTGTGGCTATAAAGACAAGTCTGAAGACGAAAAGCTCATTATGCGAAGTAAAGAGGATGAATACCTCAGTGTTCTCATTATTTAATTATATTTGCACTCGATTTAAGGTTTCACGTGGAACACTATGAGTTTATTTCTTGATAAATACGATGTTATTGTAGTAGGTGGTGGTCATGCTGGTAGCGAAGCAGCTGCAGCTTCCGCCAACATGGGGTGTTCTACGCTTCTTATAACCATGAATCTACAAAACATTGCACAGATGTCTTGTAATCCAGCTATGGGGGGTATAGCAAAAGGTCAGATTATTAGAGAGATTGACGCATTAGGAGGTTATTCTGGCTTGGTTAGTGATTCATCTGCTATTCAGTTCAAAATGCTTAATAAATCTAAAGGCCCAGCTATGTGGAGCCCAAGGGTTCAAAGTGATCGTATGCGCTTTGCGGAAGATTGGAGACTTCGACTTGAACAAACACCTAATCTAGATTTTTATCAAGAGATGGTGTCTGCTTTGCTAGTTGAAAACCATTGTGTTTGCGGTGTCATTACGTCTCTGGGAATTTCTATAAAAGCAAAGACAGTTGTTCTAACTAATGGTACTTTTTTAAATGGTCTTATTCATATAGGTGAAAAACAATTTGGTGGAGGACGTGTTGGTGAAAGCCCAGCAAAGGGCATTACAGAGCAATTAGTCTCTTTAGGGTTTGACTCAGGCAGGATGAAAACAGGAACACCACCAAGAGTTGATGGGCGTTCTTTAGATTTTACCAAAATGATTGAACAGTCCGGCGATTCTAATCCACAAAAATTTTCTTATTTACCAAGTTCTTCAATTCTTAAAGATCAGCGTTCATGTCATATGACATACACGAGTCCTGATGTTCATGATTTGTTAAGATCCGGTTTTGATCGTTCACCAATGTTTAATGGTAGAATTAAAAGCATAGGACCAAGATATTGTCCTTCTATTGAAGATAAGATTAATCGTTTTGCAGATAAAGACAGACATCAAATTTTTGTTGAGCCAGAGGGATGGAATACAGTTGAGTATTATGTAAATGGGTTCTCAACATCTTTACCTGAAGATGTTCAGTTCAAAGCATTGCGCTCTGTTGCTGGTTTTGAAAATGTTAAATTTTTTAGACCAGGTTATGCTATTGAGTATGATTATTTTCCACCTACACAATTAAACAACACTTTAGAAACAAAATTAGTTTCAGGATTATTTTTTGCTGGTCAAATTAATGGCACAACTGGCTATGAAGAAGCAGCATCCCAAGGATTAATGGCAGGTATAAATGCCGCATTACACATTAAAGAACGTGATCCTTTTATTTTAACAAGAAGTGAAGCATACATTGGTGTTTTGATAGATGATTTAATTACTAAGGGCACAGAAGAGCCTTATAGAATGTTTACATCTCGTGCTGAATACAGAACACTATTAAGGCAAGATAACGCAGATATTAGATTAACGCCTAAAGCACACGTTCTCGGCCTGGCTTCTAATGAGCGTCTAGATCGATTAGATGAAAAGCAAACCAAATCAGAGGATTTTGTATCATTCTTTAAAACCACGAGTGTTTCTCCAGAACAAATGAATCCTATTTTGGTGTCCAAATCATCTGCACCAATCAAGCAAAGTGGAAAGTTGTTTAAGGTTTTTAGTAGACCTAATATTACTATTGCTGACATGTGTAAAATTTCATCCGTATCTGAATTTATTTCATCCCAAAATTTAGACGATGAAATAATAGAACAAACAGAAATACAAATTAAATATTCAGGCTACATAGAGAAAGAAAAAAACAACGCAGATAAATTGACTAGGCTTGAGCATCTAAAAATTCCTAACAATTTTGACTACTCTAATATCAAATCTATGAGTTATGAGGCTAGAGAAAAATTAAATAAAATTCAACCTAAAACAGTATCTCAAGCTTCAAGGGTAAGTGGTGTATCGCCAAGTGATATTTCTGTATTATTGGTATATATGGGTAGGTAAGTGTTTCACGTGAAACAATTTAAATGCATAAGAATTTAAAAACTTTAATAATTAAAGATTTTTCAGTATCAGGTGAACAGTTCTCGTTAATCAAAAACAAGACATATGGTTACTACGAAACTCACCCTAAGCCCCAACTAGAGAATTTAGATTCCTATTACAAGTCACAAGACTATATTTCTCACACAAACTTGAA
>JBELHJ010000018.1:5729-9149 GCA_042091495.1 Bacteroidota bacterium | reverse complement strand
AGAATTTAGATTCCTATTACAAGTCACAAGACTATATTTCTCACACAAACTTGAAACGTTCTTTTTTTGAGCGTATTTATCATATTATTCGTTACTATACTATAAGACGAAAATTAGATCTTATTAATTCATTTAAAACTGTTTCAAAAACCCTTTTAGATGTTGGGTGTGGTACAGGATCATTTATATGTCATGCAAATAAACGTTTATGGAATGTGACAGGTATTGAGCCAAACCTTAAAGCACGCTCAAATTGTGACCCAGATATAAAATCATTTGTTTTTGATACAAAGGAATTAGATCGATTATCTAAATCATCTTTTGATGTGATAACCCTTTGGCATGTCATGGAACATATTTATAATCTTGAAGAACAAATGAGTTTAATATGTTCATTGCTGAAAACTAAAGGGAAGTTAGTTTTAGCGCTACCTAATTATAAAAGTTTTGATTCAAGATATTACAAAAACTTTTGGGCTGCTTTCGACGTACCAAGACACCTTTATCATTTTGATCAAGATTCAGTAGAAACTTTTTTTCATGATAGAGGCTTAAGACTAATTAAAGTAAAACCTATGCTATTTGATGCATTTTACGTAAGTATTTTGTCAGAAAGATTTAAAAAAAATAAATTTTCTTTTATGAGGGGAATTTTAATTGGATTAGTTTCAAATCTAAAAGCTACATATTCAGGAGAATTTTCTTCTAAAATCTACATTTTGGAAAAAGAAGCGTTTTAAAGCGTTTTAAACATCTTTTATACTCCTTATTAGGTTAGTGTTACAAAATAAATTTAACCCCTTTAAATCTAATTTAATTACTTGTATTTAAATAGTTTTTAATTATCATAAAAACATAATTTTATAGTTTTTATTTATGGTTAAAAATTATGATCATTAGTTTATAATTTGATCTATTTGCTTAATCAAATTCCAATGTAAATTATGCAGACTGATGAATAAGTCTGGTCAAGTTAATTGAAAGGTCAGAAAGAATGATTTTTGAATTACCGTTTCTTTCAATGTGGTATATGGCCTTTTCAATTTCCTCAGCAATGTTTAAAATGTTTCCACTATGTATGAAGTTTGAAAATTTATCTAGCTTAAAGCTGGAATCATTAACTTTCATATAAACAAGTGAGTCAATATTATAATTAGCAAAAAGTGCCTGACGAAAAAATAAAAGGCAATAATTCAAAAATTGTTTTTGAGTTTCTCTACCAGTTTTAGAAATCATATCACTCCATGACATAAGGTCAATAATAGATGTTTTGTTGCCTTTAGCCTTAAATGCTGTTCGAACCCATTTAATAAACCATTGTTCGAATTGTAATTCATTATTATCTTCCCCAATCAATTGAAGAGCAATTTTAAAACTACCTTCTGACTGATTTGAAATTTGTTCCGCTTTTAGAGCACCAATTTTATAATTTTGAACAAGACTATTTTTAATTATTTCGTTATTTAAAGGGGCAAAACGTGTGATTTGACAACGTGATTTAATAGTAGGCAAAATTTTATTTTCATCTTCAGTAACAAGTATTACATAAGTGTCTTCTGGTGGCTCTTCAATAAACTTTAACAACTTGTTAGAGCAATCAAGATTCATTTTTTCAGCCATCCATATAATCATAACTTTTCGTCCACCTTCAAACGGCTTTAAAGAGAGACTTTTAACAATTTCTGTTGCCTCATCTTTATATATTACACCTTGTTTTTTGGTTATATTAAGATGTGCATACCAATCATTGACATCACCGTAAGGATATAACGTTAAAAACTCACGCCATTCTTTGAGAAAAAGCTTAGATACAGGATGCTTTTGTTTATCGGATTTAACAACCGGAAAAACAAAATGTAAATCCGGATGGTTAAATTGATTACATTGTATATTACAACGGTCTTCACCGCCTCTATTTTCACCATCAGTGTTACGGCATAATATATATTGACTAAAGGCTAATGCTACTGGCAATACGCCATAGCCTGATTTTCCTAAGAATAATTGAGCATGAGGGATTCTTCCTTTGTCAGCACTCTCAGTTAGAAGATTTTTTATATGATTTTGAGATAGAATATCCGAGAAAAACATAAGGCAAAGATAACAGAATTACAATCTATTTATAAAACGAAAAAAATTATATTTGTTTCTTAAATTTTTGACATGAAAAGACTAAAAGACTACAACCTTAAAGACCAAAAAGCATTAATTAGAGTTGATTTCAACGTTCCTTTAGACGAATCGTTTAATGTTACAGATGCAACAAGAATTGTTTCAGCAAAACCAACTATTATTCAAATTTTAGAAGCGGGAGGGAGTTGTGTTTTAATGTCTCATTTGGGGAGGCCAGATGGTATTGAAGATAAATATTCTTTAAAACACATAGTAAATAAAGTCTCTGAAATTATTGGAGTTGAGGTCCTTTTTGTTTCTGACTGTGTGGGAGAATTAGCAGAACAAGCTGTAAATGATTTAAAACCAGGTCAAGTTTTATTATTAGAAAATTTAAGATTTTATAAAGAAGAGACTAAAGGCGATTTATCTTTTGCTGAGCGTTTATCACGTTTGGGAGATATATATGTTAATGATGCTTTTGGAACTGCACACAGAGCTCATGCTTCAACAACAATTGTGGCTCAGTTTTTTAAAGACAAAAAGTGTTTTGGCGAGCTTCTTGCCAAAGAAATTGAAAGTATAGATAAAGTTTTTAATTCAAGTGAAAGGCCAGTTTTAGCGATTCTTGGTGGTTCAAAAGTATCATCAAAAATTACTGTAATTGAGAATATTTTGGATAAAATAGATCATTTAATTATTGGTGGAGGTATGACTTTTACTTTTATAAAGGCATTAGGCGGTAGTGTAGGGGATTCAATATGTGAAAACGATAAATTAGAACTAGCACTTGAAATTTTAAAGCAAGCAAAATCTAAAAATGTTGAAATTCATTTACCTGTAGACGTTATAGCTGCAGATGATTTTAATAATAATGCAGAAAAGCGCGTAATGGACGTAAAAGCTATAGAAAGTGGATGGCAAGGCTTAGATGCCGGACCAGTATCTAGAGAAAAATTTGATCTTATCATTAAGAAATGTAAAACCATTTTATGGAATGGTCCCCTAGGTGTTTTTGAGATGGAAAGTTTTTCAAAAGGGACTATTGCTATTGGAGATTCAGTAGCAGAATCAACAAAAAATGGTGCGTTTTCATTAGTTGGAGGTGGTGATTCTGTTGCTGCAGTTAAACAGTTTGGTTTTGATGAAAAAGTGAGTTATGTAAGTACTGGTGGAGGAGCAATGCTAGAAAGTCTTGAAGGGAAAAAACTTCCAGGGATTCAAGCTATATTAGATTAAATGGGTAACTAAATTAAAAGGTTGTAATGATGAAAAGACATTCTTTTTTTATTGCCTTTGTCTTCTATT
>JBELHJ010000018.1:3381-5629 GCA_042091495.1 Bacteroidota bacterium | reverse complement strand
CTAGACAGTAAAAGTCCTTTTAATATTGAATATAATCCCGGGTTAGAATCGGTAATAAAATCATATTTAAAAAAGCATAGACCCTTAATTGAAAAAATGATAGCATTGAGTGCTTTATATTTTCCAATGTTTGAAGAGCATTTGGACAAGTATAACATGCCATTGGAAATAAAATACTTAGCCGTTGTAGAATCCGCTTTAAGGCCTAATGCAAAGTCAAGGGTTGGTGCTACAGGTTTATGGCAATTCATGTACGGAACAGGTAAAATGTATGATTTAAGAATAAGCAGCTATGTTGATGAAAGAAGTGATCCTTTAAAATCTTCAGAAGCAGCTTGTAAGTATCTATCTAAATTATACGAAATTTTCGGAGATTGGGATTTGGCTTTAGCTGCATATAATTCAGGCCCAGGAAATGTTACAAAAGCCATAAGGCGATCTGGAGGTTATAAGAATTATTGGAATATTAGACCATTTTTGCCCAGGGAAACAGCAGGCTATTTACCATCATTCCTGGCTACTATGTATTATTTTGAATACGCTGAACACCACGGGTTTTCAAAAAATAAAACAAAATACAGGTTTTATGAAACAGATACAGTCAAGGTGAAATCAATGATTGGATTTAATCACATATCTGAATTTTTGAATGTTTCTGAAAATGATTTAAAACGTTTAAATCCCTCATATAAATTAGAAATTATACCTTCAATTAAAGATAGAGATTACTATGTAAGATTGCCTCTAAAATCAATAGGAAAATTCATAGATAATGAGCAAAATATTTACCAGTTTGCTAACGAAAGTTTTAATAATAGAGAAAAACCATTACCTAAGTATTATGAAATGGATTCTAGAGTAAGATATACTGTTAGGAATGGAGATTATTTAGGTAAAATTGCCAATAAATTTGGAGTTAGAGTAAGTGAGATTAAAAAGTGGAACGGATTGAAATCAGACAATTTAAGAATTGGACAACGCTTAACTCTTTATCCAAGATCATTTTAAATTAAAAATTATAGGTAATTTTTTTAAAATTGGTATGATTTTGGTGATATAAGGGCAAATAGGAATTATGTTTAGAAGAAGTATTTTATTATTAATTGTATTAAGTTTTATCTCTTGTAGTGATTCAAAGAAGAACAAAAAGATTTTATCAGAGTCTACAGGGAGACTTACTCATTTGTTGGTTGTATGTGACCAACAAAATTGGGATGGTATTATTGGAAAAAGTATCAGATCTGTTTTTTCATCGTCATTAGGGGGGCTTCCTAATCCAGAACCATTATTTACAGTTAGTCATTTACCTAATTCAGTTTTTTCAGGTTTCACAAAAAAAAACAGATTAGTTCTTAAGATTAATAACTCAGATTCTGCTTACGTTTCAATTAAGCAAAATGCCTTTGCACGGCCACAAGTTTTAGCAGAATTAAATGGGTCTTCAACTCAGGAGATCTTGGGGCTACTTAAATCTTCAAAAAACGAAATAATTGAAACGTTCATTGCTCAAGAAATAAAAACAAGACAATTTCAAATACAACAATCTCTTTTTGATGATACGGTTTTATTAGAAAAATTTGATATTAACATGAAACTTCCTAGCTCATACAGGTTGGCTAAAAAAGGTGATAATTTTGTTTGGTTACGAAGTGATTTAAGAACAGGAACTAAAGATATTGTAGTTTATACCGTCGAGAATTCTTTTGATAACAAAACAGATTTTTGGGTAAATAAAAGAGACTCTATAGGACAAATTTATATTCCTGGACCAGTTAAAGGGTCTTTTATGGGAACAGAGCATAGGTATGAACCAAAAACTAAAACGCTAAACGTTTCAGGTGTCGCTTCTAAAGAAATTAGAGGATTATGGGATATGAAAAATGATGTCATGTCTGGACCTTACTTAATGTATGTTTTTAATGACAAGAAGTATAATAGGGTTCTCATAGCAGAAGGATACTTGTATGCGCCGTCTTTAGATAAGAGAGAGTATATGTTAGAACTGGAAGCAATTTTAAAATCAATTAAAATCAAAGCATAAAAAAACCCCGATTTAATCGGGGTTTTAAATATGAATCAAATTATTCTTCTTTTTTTGTTTTTTTGGAATTGTCTTCCTTGCTTGCGTCTTTAAATTCTTTAATGCCACTTCCAAGGCCTTTCATTAATTCAGGGATTTTTTTCCCACCAAATATCAACAGCACCACAATTGCAATTAATACAACCTGAGGCATACCAATAGCTAAAT
>JBELHJ010000018.1:0-3281 GCA_042091495.1 Bacteroidota bacterium | reverse complement strand
TTAAAACAGATTCTATTAATAATGTTTTAGCAATTAATGAAAGATATTATAAGTCAATTAGTAATGCCCTAAAAGGAAATTTTGATCCTGAATTATTAATTAAGGATTCTATAAGAATCCAGTCTAATAAACTTAATGACCCTGAGTTAAAAGCAAGTATAGAAGATTCAATATTAAGAGCAAAAGTAGATGATACGGATAAATATAATGTTATTGAGGTTAGTGAAAATGATTATGATTTTATTCTCTTTCCTCCAGTCAACGGAACAATTTCTCAAACTTACAGTTTGAATGAAAAGCATTATGCAGTTGATGTAGCCGTTACCAAAAACACTCCTGTAAAAGCTACAGCAGATGGCGTTGTAGTTTTTTCAGAATGGACTTCAGAAACCGGATATGTTCTTGTAATTGCACATAAAAATGAATTGCTCTCTATTTACAAGCACAATAGTTCTTTAACCAAATCTCAAGGAGATGGTGTAAAAGCTGGAGAAGTTGTTGCAATGGCTGGAAATACAGGAGAGTTTTCTACAGGACCACATCTACATTTTGAACTATGGAGTAATGGCTTTCCTATCAATCCAGAAAATTTTATAGACTTTAAATAATGTACTCAATAAAATCATTATTAGCCTTGCCTTTTGCACAAAGGGTGTCCAGTAAAGTCAGAAAGTGGGCAAAAAAACCAATTGAAACTCAAGAAAAAGTTTTTAGAAACCTAATATCAAGTGGAACAAAAACTGCATTTGGTCATGACCATGATTTTATAAGTATAAATTCGTATGAAGATTTTAAAAAAAGAGTACCAATTAGAGACTATGAAGCTTTTAAACCTTACGTTGATCGAGTGGTTTCTGGGGAGTTAAATGTGTTATGGGAAGGGAAACCTATATACTTCGCAAAGACATCAGGGACGACTTCGGGAGTAAAATACATTCCTATTACAAAGGCAAGTATGCCAACTCATATTGAGGCTGCTAGAAATGCAATACTACTCTACATTGCAGAAACAAGAAAAACAAATTTTGTTAATGGTAAAATGATTTTCCTTCAAGGCAGCCCTATTTTAAATATATCAAACGGAATTAAGCTTGGCCGTCTTTCAGGAATTGTTGCACATTATGTTCCAAAGTATTTGCAGAGAAATAGAATGCCGTCATGGGAAACGAATTGCATTGAGGACTGGGAAACCAAAGTAAATGCCATTGTTGAAGAAACATTAAATGAAAACATGTCAGTTATCTCTGGGATCCCCTCATGGGTTCAGATGTATTTTGAAAAATTGGTAGAACATACAAAAAAACCAGTTGGTGAAATATTTAAATCGTTTGAGTTATTTATTTACGGTGGTGTTAATTATGAACCTTACAAGGCTAAGTTTGAGAGCTTAATAGGAAGGCCCATTGACAGTATAGAATTGTATCCCGCGAGTGAAGGTTTTTTTGCATTTCAAGACACTCAATCTGAAGAAGGTATGTTGCTTCAGTTAAATTCAGGTATTTTTTATGAGTTTATCTCGGCAGAAGATTTTTTAAATAATAAGCTAAATAGAATAACAATTGCAGATGTAAAACTGGATGTAAATTATTTGATGATTATTTCAACAAATGCGGGTCTATGGGGATATAATATTGGAGATACAGTTATGTTTAAATCTCTAGAGCCATACAGGGTTGTGGTTTCAGGAAGAGTTAAACATTACATATCTGCATTTGGTGAGCACGTTATTGGCAAGGAAGTTGAAGAAGCGATGTTAGAGGCCATTAAAGGCACTAATATTAAGATAAATGAGTTTACAGTAGCCCCTCAAATTAATCCAAACTCTGGCCTACCATATCATGAATGGTTTGTTGAATTTGATAATTCACCAGAGAACTTAGAGGCGTTTAGTTTAAAATTAGATGCAGCTCTTCAAAAACAGAATACTTACTATTTTGATCTTATTAAAGGTAAGGTACTAAGACCATTATTGATCTCTAAAGTTAAAACTCATGGATTTCAAACTTATATGAAGGCTATCGGCAAGTTAGGAGGTCAAAATAAAATACCAAGATTGTCCAATGATAGAGCTATTGCTGATAAAATTTTAGAGCTCAAAATAGTTAAATAAGATTATATTTGTCATGATTATGTCGGGTTCAAAAACACATACACGCACACGCGCTCAAGAGAGTTCTGCAGCTATTGAAAGGCTCTATATTACTATGCGTCATTTATTCAATAGGGGGTTTTATAAACCTATGGGTGTTTCTGGAGAAACATTAAGAGAGGCACTTTTAGAGCTAAGGCCCGAAATTTATGGATCTATTGCTGAGGAGAAAGCAGAATTAGATGGCTTGTTATATGTCTTAGAGCGCTTACCCATTGGAATAGAAGAATGTTCATTAATAAACCTCACTTCAGACGAGGGCTTTGCAGATTCGCATTTTAAAGTTATAATTCCTTCAAAAAGAAGAAGGAATTGCTACAGAATTGATAAAGAGCAGATGAATATTGAAATTACAAGGGGAAGATCTGAGATTTACGATATTTTAACGCATCTAACATTTTTATTTATTGAATCCCACAAAATAGGCAACAATGTTTTAATCAATAACAATAAAGCCACGACAAGGGATTGGATTAAATTAGAACAAGCGGTTATCGATAACAAAGAAATGTCTCAAAAAGACAGAGAGATTGCAATTACTCATACAGCAAACATTTTAGGAAGAACATTTCAAGAAGTCAATCAATTTTATTCAAAATTTGCCTCAGATTCCGACCTAGACCGATTTCTAAAAATTATATTTTGGCTCGGAAAAAAGGCTATTAACGAGATTGCAGATAATCAAAAGCGAACCATAATTTTTAGTCCGGTTTTAAGAGAGCGACTAGGGCATCATATTCATGGAGAAATTTGGGCTAATAACATAAAGACCGTTTTGGACCAAAAAGGCTATTTAAACCGACCTATTCATATTATTAGCGCGAACATGCATAGTGTCATGAACTCTTTGTTCGCAGATACTGCTTTAGCTAAATCAAAATTAGACTTTAAAGATTACGAAGGATATGAGGTTCTAAGCATTCCAGAAAATCAAAATCTACGCAATAAAGTAGAGAAATATGCGTTGCAGAATGGAATGACTTATATCAAAGATTCTTCAGGCACAAATATTGACGTTCAGTTATTTGATATAACTGTTAATAATAAAAAAGAAGATCAACCAGTTATATTGGTAATGGATTATGCATTCGGCGAACAAGCATATGAAACCATTGATGAATTGTTAAAACCT
>JBELHJ010000017.1:28295-42400 GCA_042091495.1 Bacteroidota bacterium | reverse complement strand
TGTTAATTAGTTGTATTTAAGCAGTTTAATAACAAAATAAGGTTGTTGGTGAGATCTGTAAGGAGTATAAAAAAACCCTTAAAAATATGTTTTAAGGGTTTAGTGGTGGTGCCTCCAGGAATCGAACCAGGGACACAAGGATTTTCAGTCCTTTGCTCTACCAACTGAGCTAAGGCACCAGTTGCATAATTGCGGTTGCAAATATAGGGTCATTTTTTACATTCCCAAAAATAAAATTAATTTTTTTCCTTTTGTACCTTTGCGTCCTAAATTAAAAGCATGAACTTAATTTTAGATGTTGGAAATAGTTATGTTAAAATGGCCGTTTTCACTAACAATAAATTACATTACAGAGAAATACTTAAACCCAATTTAAATTTAACGTCATTCTTAAAAGCTATCAAAAGCTTGCCAGATATTATGAATGTAATTATTTCATCTGTAAGTGAACTTAATGTTGATGTTTACTCGTATTTAAATACTAATTACAAGGTAATTGATATAAATAACCAATTAAAATTCCCTTTTGAAAATTGTTATAATACTCCTAATACACTAGGTGGAGATCGGCTAGCATTAGCAGCAGCAGCTAGCTTTTATTATCCAAATAAGAATGTCTTAATTATTGATGCAGGAACATGTATAACCTACGACTTAATCAATGCCTCTAACCAGTACCTTGGTGGTGGGATTTCTCCAGGGATAGCAATGCGCTATAAGTCCCTAAATTATTTTACCGCAAGACTTCCGTTATTAGATTCAAAAAATGACAGTAAATTAATAGGAACAGATACAAATAGATCAATTGAATCTGGAGTTATTAATGGTGTAATTTCAGAAATAGATGGTATAATTAGTCAATATATGATGGAATTTGATGATTTAACAGTTGTTTTAACAGGTGGAGACTCAGAATTTTTGTCTATGCAATTAAAAAATAGCATATTTGCGAACTCGAATTTTTTGTTAGAAGGATTAAATTACCTTCTACAATTTAACTTAGATTAATGATAAAAAAAATTATACTCGTTTTTTCTTTAGTTTTTTCATTTAAAGCTTTCGCTCAGGAGGGAACAGCTTCTCCTTATTCATATTACGGCGTTGGAAGTGTAAAGTTTAAAGGAACTATTGAAAACAGAAGTATGGGTGGCTTGTCAATATATAATGACAGTATTCATGTTAACTTAAAAAATCCTTCAGGATACACGGGTAACAATATAAAATACTATAATGCTGAAAGTCGTCCTGTTAAATTTTCAATGGGTGGCACTTATACTGATCTTCAGTTAGAAAGTACTACTGAGAAAGATAATGCCTCAACAGCAACGTTTGATTATTTAGCTTTAGTTTTACCATTAGGAAAGTTTGGTGCTGGTTTTGGAATAATACCATACAGTTCCGTAGGTTTTAAACTAGAGTCAAAAGTGAATGACAACCTAGATTATAGATTTACTGGAGAAGGAGGACTTAATAAGGTGTTTTTTGGATTAGCTTACCAATTTACCAAGTCTTTAAGTTTAGGGGTTGATGCCAGTTATAATTTTGGAAACACAAGAGATTATGCTCTAAAATTTACATATGATGAGTTTGGTGAATACACGCAGTTTTTAACTGAAGAATTCAACCGTTCAGATTTAAGTGGTATGTCATATAATTTTGGAATAAACTACAAAACATATATAACTGATAAATTTGAGTTGGTATTAGCTGCGACTTATGCTCCTGAGGTTTCACTAAATTCTGAAAATATAAGAACATTTTCAACGGTTACATACAACCCATTTACTGAAACTACGGTTAGTGTAGATACCGAAGAAGTCAATCTTGAATCAAGAGGTTTAGCAGAATCTTCAGTTAATTTACCATCAAAGTATAGTTTTGGCGCAGGAATAGGGCAGCCTAGAATATGGTTTTTAGGTGCAGAATACACCCAGGTAAATACCAATGATTTTAATAATCCGTTAATAAACATAGGAAATAGTAAATTTGTAAATGCTGAAACTTGGTCTATTGGTGGATTTATTGTTCCAGACTACAACTCTTTTTCAAAATACTGGAAACGAATTGTTTATAGGGCTGGATTGAGGTATTCAGATGTTGGACTTAATATTAACAATCAAAATATTAACGAGTTTGGCATTAATTTTGGTGTTGGTTTACCTTTAGGAGGTACATTTTCAAATGCAAACATTGGATTTGAATTTGGTGAACGAGGAACAACAACAGCGGATTTAATAAAAGAAAAATATTTTAATATACATTTGAGCTTGTCTTTGAATTCAAGATGGTTTCAAAAAAGAAAATACAATTAATATAAATTTGATATGAAGAAGTTAGTACTGTTATTTTTAATGTTTTTTACAATGAGTAACATTGGATTTAGCCAGGATAATGAAGAATGTATAACAAATCTACAAATCTTTGCTGAACATTGTAAAAAGAAAAGGTATGAGGAAGCTTATACTCCATGGAAAAAGGTTAGAACTGATTGTCCACCAGCTTATAATATAAATGTATATACTTTAGGTGAAAAAATTCTAAAGGATAAAATTAAGAAAGCCAGTGCGGACCAAAAATTAACGTTTGCCACTGAATTAGAATCTTTATACGATGATTATTTAAAAGCTTTTCCAAACAAGTCAAAAAAAGGAGACGTTTTATCTGATAAGGCTATGTTATTGTATGAATTTAAATCTAAAAAAGGGCTTTCGGACTCTCAAGTATATGATGCTTTTGATTTAGCTTATACTTCTGATGCTAAAACGTTTACAAATCCCAAAGGATTGTATACTTATTTTAAACTTATGGTCCAGTTGTATGATGCTAAACTAAAACCTGCAGAGGATTTGTTTACTAAGTACGATGAAATTCATGAGAAAGTAGAATCTGAAATAAAAAATTACACTCAGAAACTTAATACCTACTTACCTGGAGAAGACGGTGTTGAAAAAGTATTATCTTCCAAAGATAAAGCTAGAAAAAAATACTATGAGAGTTATTTAAAAGCATATGATCAAATATCTCTAGGAATGGATAAAGATCTAGGTGATAGAGCCAACTGTGCAAATCTAATTCCATTATATGAAAGAAATTACGAGGCTAATAAAAATGATGGTTTATGGTTACAGCGTGCAATGAACAGGTTGTATGCAAAAGAATGTTCTGACTCTGAGTTATTCTTTAAAATAGTTCAACAAAAGAATGTCCTAGAGCCTAATGCATCTACAGCCTATTATTTAGGAATCTTAAAGGATAAAGAAGGAAAATCTAATGATGCTATTACCTATTATAAGCAAGCAGTTGAGTTAGAGACTGATGCATATGAAAAGGCAAAAATTTTATATAGAGTTGCTGAAAAATTTAAAGCAAAAGGAAGCTATGGTGTTGCTAGAAGTTATTATAGAAAGGCTTTATCTTCAAATGCTTCAATGGGTAAATGTTATATAAAAATTGCAGAAATGTATGCTAAAAGTGCTAACAATTGTGGTGCAACTGCTTTTGACAAGAGAGCTGTGTATTGGTTGGCAGCATCAGAAGTCGTAAAGGCTGGTAGAGCTGATGCTAAATTAAAAAAGACAGCCTCTAAATATGAAGCAAATTACAAGGCTAAGGCACCTTCAAAAGGTGAAATTTTCTCTGCAAACAGAGCAGGAGAAACTATTAATATAGCGTGTTGGATTGGAGCTAAAGTTAAAGTTCCTGAAATTAAATAATGATCTTTAAAGACTCATACCATATTAAGAACATAGTCACAGTTATTGCTGTGGCTATGTTTTTTTCATGTAAATCTAATCTAGAAGATGTCAAAAAGTTTGGTATCAGTCAAAATGCTCCGGTCGGAGAAACAGAAGCTATTAATTTAAAATATACTGATTCAGGAAAAGTTATTGCGAATTTAATCAGTCCTAAAATGTTTGATTTTTCAAATCGGGAATTTTCTTTCTCTGAATTTCCAAAAGGGATTCATTTAACATTATTTGATAATAATAAAAACAAAACTGTAATTACTGCAGATTATGGTGTTGTCTATAATGTGACTAATCTAATTGATTTACAAGGTAATGTTGTGATTGCAAGGCACACAAATGATACTATTTTTGCTAAACAACTTTATTACAATCAAAGGCGAGAGTGGTTATTTACAAACCTTCCAATTTCTTTTCGTTTAGACGGTGATATGGGTTATGGTAAAGGGTTTGATGCAGATGTTAATTTTAATAATTTCGATATTATTGAAATGAATGGTGTTCGTTCAGTTGAGAATTAATTTTCAATATATTTGTATTACACAGAAATTTTTATTCAATGAATATCCTTAAGTTATTTCAATTCGCTTATATTTTTTTTGCCATACTATTTTTTTATGATGGCGTTACCAAGATTAGTGAAGATTTAACTAGAGCTCTGATATCTTTCTTTTTTTCAGCTTTAGCTATTTTTATGTATTTCTTCAGAAAGCGATTCAGTAAAAAGTTTAAGAAATAGGATGGGATCTGTAACCATCATAATTTTAATGCTTATTTTATCTGCTTTTTTCTCTGGTATGGAAATCGCTTATGTATCTTCGAATAAAGTATTTCTTGAAATTCAAAAACAAAAAAAAGATGTAATTGCAAGAGTACTCTCCGTAATTACATTAAAACCCTCAAAATTTATTGCTACTATGCTTATTGGAAATAATATTGCATTAGTAGTTTATGGTTTTTTAATGGGTGATTTATTAGTAGGGTGGTTTGCTTCTTTACTTCCAGCTCAAAATAAAATATTGAATTATTTGCTTATAGATTTGAGTTTATTTTCTCAAACTGTTATTTCTACTGCAGTTATACTTCTAACAGCAGAATTTATACCAAAAGTTTTTTTTCAAATTTACGCCAATACTTTTGTCAGATTTTTTGCGATTCCCTCCTTTGTATTTTATAAACTTTTTTCTTGGATTTCAGATTTTGTAATATGGATTTCAGATACTATTCTTAAAAAATTTTTTAAAACAGAAGGCGATCAGGTGAACCTAGCTTTAACTAGAGACGAATTAGGAAATTATATCAGTGAACAAATTGAGTCTATGGATGAATCTGATGATGTTGATAGTGAAATCCAAATTTTTCAAAATGCACTTGAATTCCCAGAGCTTAAAGCACGAGAAGTGATGATTCCAAGAACAGAAATTTTAGCTGTTGATTACTTGGAGTCTCTCGAAAAAGTTACAGAGTTATTTATTTCCTCAGGCTACTCAAAAATCATTGTTTATAAAAATTCTATTGATGACATTTTGGGATATGTTCACGCTTTTGAATTATTCAATAAACCAAAAAATATTCGGTCAATCATAAGACCAGTTGAATTTGTTCCCGAAACAATTTTAATTAAAGATGTGATGAACTTTTTAATTAAAAAACGTAAAAGTGTCGCAGTAGTAATAGACGAGTATGGAGGCACGTCTGGTATTATGACCATTGAGGATATTGTTGAAGAATTATTTGGGGAAATTGAAGATGAACATGACAGTGTAGATCTCATAGAAAATCAATTATCTAATACTGAATTTATTTTTTCAGCAAGATTGGATGTAGATTACATCAATGAACACTATAAATTGGAATTGCCAGAAGACGAACATTATGAAACATTAGGAGGCTTGATTGTAAGTAGAACAGAAGAAATTCCTTCTGTTGGTGATGAATTAATTATTGAAAAATTTAAGTTTTGCATAAAACAAGTTTCATCTACAAAAATTGATACAGTTCATTTATTCATTTTACCCTAAATCTTATTTAAGTTCTATTTATAAAAAGGTATTATCTGCTTTTATAATTAGAGATAAAACATTATTTTCGCCCACTATCATATTATAATTTAACTACAAAATGGCAGTTTTAAATAAAATTAGACAACGTTCCTTATTTCTTATTCTGATAATCGCTTTGGCTTTGTTCTCATTTGTACTTGCAGATCTTTTTAGAAATAGTGATGCGTTAACAAGTGCTTCGCAAGATGTAGTAGCTAGCATTAATGGAAAAGATATTAAACGCGTTGATTTTATGCGTCGTGTTGAGGGAATGCAAAGGCAATTAGGGCCAAATGGATCTTCAACTCAAGCAATGAACAGAGTTTGGGATCAGGAAGTCCGCTCAATGCTTATGGAATCTGAATTTGATAAATTAGGTTTAACTGTTGAAAAAGACCAAATTAGAGAATTGTTGAAAAACAGTTTTTCATCCTACAATGAGTTTAAAAACGAAGATGGTTTTTTTGATGAAAATAAGTTGAATGAGTTTATCTCAAACCTTAAAGCCATTGCTCCAGAAAGAGCACCACTTGGAACATTTCAAATCAGCTATGCTGAATGGGTCAATAATGAAAGTGCAGTTGCTACAAACGCATTACAGCAGGATTACAATGCTCTTGTTAAAGCAGGCGTTGGTGCAACTCTATTTGATGCTAAATCTGATTATGGACAAAGTAATGAAAAAGTAGATTTATCATTTGCTTTTGTGCCTTATATTACAATAGCAGACAGCCTTGTTACAGTAACTAAGTCAGATATAAAAGCTTACATCAATGATCATAAAGAAGAGTTTCAAGTTGAAGAGTCCAGAGATATTAGTTATGTTGAATTTAGAGAAACGGCTACCTTAGACGATGAAAAAAATATTAAAACAAGCCTAGTTGAGTTATTAGATGACCGCGTTGAATACAATGAAGGTATTCAATCAAATGATACTATTTTAGGATTAAATTCAACAACTGATATTGAAGAATTTGTAAATTCAAATTCAGACATCAAGTATGCTAACTCTTATGTGTTTAAATCATCTTTACCCAAAGCTTATCAGGATATTATTTTTGATTTAGGTGTTGGAGAAAATCACGGGCCATATAAAGACGCAGGATATTTTAAGCTAACGAAAGTTGTAGCTGAAAAAAACTTGCCAGACTCTGCTAAAGTGCGTCATATCCTAGTGCCTTTTGCAGGAGCATCATCTGCTCAAGCTGATGTTACAAGAACAGAGGCGCAAGCTAAAACTTTGGCAGATAGTTTATTCAAAGTGGTAAAGAGAAACCGTTCAAAATTCGAAAGTTTAGTTACAGACTTCTCATCTGATCAAGGAAGTATTGCTAATGGTGGAGAGTATGATTATCATCCATATAATACAATGGTTAAGCCTTTTAATGATTTTGAATTTGAAGGTAAAAAAGGTGACTTAGGTGTAGTGAAAACTGTATTTGGTTTCCATGTTATTGAAATATTGGGTCAAACAGATAAACAGCGCGCTTTAAAATTAGCCACATTAGCACAAACTATAGAACCTTCTGAAGAAACTATTGATCAAGTTTTTAATACTACTTCTAAGTTTGAATTGGCATTACAAAACGAAACTTTTGATAAAGTAGCACAAGATCAGAAGTATGTTGTGAAGCCTGTATCTAATGTAAAAGTACTGGATGAAAATATACCTGGATTACAGAGTCAAAGGGCTATTGTAAGATGGGCTTTTGAAAAGGAAACTAAATCCGGTGATTATAAACGTTTTTCAATTCCAGGAAAAGGTTATGTAGTAGCTACTGTTACGAGTATTAACAATGAAGGTTTATCATCGGTAGAGAAAGCTTCTGCTAAAATTTTACCAATCATAAGAAATCAGAAAAAAGCAGAGCTTATTAAATCTGGATTAACTGAAAATACAGTTGAAGGTTTTGCTAAAGCTAAGTCAGTATCTGTTAAAACAGCTAAAGCCGTAAATATTAAAAACCCAACTTTAGCAGGGGCTGGAAGAGAACCTAAAGTAGTTGGTGAGGCATTTGGTCTTTCAGTTGATCAAACATCAGGACTTATTGATGGTCAGAAAGGGGTATTTATAATTAAAGTAACTGCCAAAGAAGACGCTCCTCAACTTGATAATTACCAAGCCGTTTCAAACCGCATAACGAATGCTACTACTAATAGAGTTAATACGGTTGTATTTAATGCTTTGAAAGAAGCTTCAGACATAGAAGATTACCGAGCTAATTTTTACTAATTAAAATATTAGTTTTTTATTTATGATAATATCATATCCTTATAAGGAATTACTGTGTTTAATCCCTTGTTTTTAAAATAGGATGTTGGATCTGTTTCAGTAGCAGCTAGAATAAAATCACCACCCCAAGCGCCTAAACTTTTTAATGCGCCATTAAAATCATTAAATAAACGTTCTTTGACTGTTTTTTGGTTGGTACATTTAGCTATAATTGCTTCATGTTCATTAATTAAACTTTTAAATGAAATTAAATCATTACAACTCAAAATAGCTTTAGTAATAGTGTTAATTTGTTGTATAAATTCCTTTTTATCTCTCTTTATAGAGTTGTACTGTTTAATACCAATTCTGCTGTTCTGTTTTTGATTTAAATACACAAAATATAAATCATTTCTAAACGCTGGATTGAACGCAGTAGGGGTAACCTCTGGTGTGTTTTTAATTTTTCTATAAAGAATTGGTTGATTGTTGTTGGCACACGCAATATCATAGCCACTTCCACCAAAACTTTTCATCAATAAATCATAGGGGCTTGTTTTAGTCCATTGAGAAATTAAAGAAATCAATGTAGATGAGCTTCCAAGGCCCCAACTTTTATCAAATTCTAAAATAGTCCTACACTTATGACCAATTAATTTTTTCACTAATTCTGGCGAAATCTCAAGACAAGTATTAAAAATTTGAACCAGTCTTTGCGTTACAGGATCTTCCTTTAGTTTATTAGGTATAATTTTAGAAGTCCTTATTTCAAAACTGTTTTCATACCACATATTCATATGATGATCAAAGCTTTGCCAATGAAGTTGTTTGTTACTACATGGAATAATTTCAAGTATTTGTCCCTTTTTGGTTGGGAGACCTAGGCCAATGGCACCGTCTAAAATAGTGTATTCTGCAGTTAATAAGAGTTTTCCGTTGGCTCTATATAGTTTGGTCATTGTCGTAATTTTTCGATGGCATCAACCACGGCTTTATGCGTTACATTGCCCTCTTTAAATTGTGCTTGAATAATCTCTTTCTCTGTTGATGAGGCTTGATGTTGATTTAGTATGTTGAGTAAGTGCATCTTCATGTGACCTTCCTGAATTCCTGTGGTTACCAAAGATTTTACGGCTGCAAAATTTTGAGCAAGACCAGCAACAGCTACAATACTCATGAGTTCTTTTGCTGATGGATTTTGAAGTAAGTTTAAACATAATTTCACTAAGGGATGTAACTTAGTAAGTCCACCAACTGTCCCCAGTGCTAAAGGTAATTCAATACTAAAAGTAAAAATACCGTTTTCTATTTTAGCATCAGATAAACTGCGATAACGGCCATCTCTTGATGCATAAGCATGAACTCCTGCTTCAATTGCTCTAAAATCATTTCCAGTAGCCAAAATAACAGCATCAACGCCGTTCATGATACCTTTATTATGAGTAACTGCTCTGTAAGGTTCGTTTTGTGCAATTTTGATAGCTCTGACAAATTTTTTTGCGAAATCTGAGCCGTTTATATTTTTATGACTAAGTTCCTCAACATGACAACTTACTTCAGCCTTAACAATACACTCGGGAACATAATTAGATAAAATGCTCATTATAATCTCAAGATCCCCCTCAATTTCATCATTGGCGTCAAAATGAAATTTGAATGCCTTGGCGATTTGCTCTAAACAAGAATTTATAAAATTGGCTCCCATGGCATCCATGGTTTCAAAATTTACATGAATTTGATAATAACCATCAAGAACATCGGTTTTATCTCTCAATTCCATTGCTGTAATACCACCACCACGGCTTTCCATATTTTTGGTAATTTCTGAGGTAGCTTTCAATAGAGTGGCCTTAATGGCATTAAAAAAATCCAAAAGCGCTTTTGATGTACCATTGAAATCAAGGTGAACTTGACCAACTTTTTTTGTTGAAATTACGCTGGTTTTAAAACCACCACGAGATTGCCAAAATTTTGCTGCGTTACTTGCAGCTGCAACTACTGAGCTTTCTTCAATTGCCATGGGTATTGCATATGTTTTACTATCTATTTGAAAGTTAGGTGCAATACCTAATGGCAAGTAAAAGTTAGTGATGGTATTTTCAATAAACTCATCGTGAAGTATTTGAAGCTTTTGGTCATTATTCCAATACTGTGATAAAATTTTTACAAAACGATTGTCACCCTTAAAGTAGGCTTCTGTTAACCAATTTATTTTTTCGATTTTATCAAGTTTTGAAAACCCAGTGATAGTTTTTCCCATCAGTTACTTGTAATTTTAAACAAAGATAACACAGTAGATTGTTTATTCTAAATACAAGTAAATAATACTTAGATATATGTTAATCTATGGGGATATGTCTCTAAATTTTAGTAAACTTGGAAGTTTTTAAAACTTACTTATGACATTGCGTAAATTCCTGTTTTTAATAAGCCTGCTTAGTATAAAATTAGTCTCTGCACAAGAAAAAACAATCACACTTGAAGAAATATGGAATGGTTCATTTAGGACTGAAGGATTACAATCTCTGCATCCTCTAAAAGATGGAGAATCTTATAGTGTTCTTAATTTCAATAAAGCTTTAAGATCAACATCTATAGATGTTTATGATTATAAAACATCAAAGTATTTAACAACAATTTTAAGCTCTAATAATCTTAATGAAGTATCCTATTTTTTGGATTATACATTTTCTAATGATGAATCTAAAATTTTAATAGCTACTTCAGAACAGCCTTTGTACAGACATTCAAAGTTGGGGCTTTATTATATATATGATGTATCGACCAAAACACTTATCCAATTATCTGAAGAGTATGTTCAAGAGCCTTCTTTTTCTCCAGATGGTAGTAAAGTAGCCTATGTTTTAAAGAACAATATTTATGTAAAAGATTTGAACAAAAATGTTACTTATCAAATTACTAACGATGGAAAATTAAATCATGTTATTAACGGAGTAACTGATTGGGTGTATGAAGAAGAATTTGCGTTTGTTCGTGCCTTTGAATGGAATTCATCAGGAGACCAAATAGCTTATATTAAGTTTGATGAGACTATCGTTCCCGAGTTTTCAATGGATATCTATGGTGAAGATTTATATCCTTTTAATTCAGAATTCAAATATCCTAAGGCTGGAGAAATAAATGCAAAAGTATCGCTTCACGTTTTTAATTTAAATACCAAAAAAACTAAAGAAATTAAAGTTGATAATAAGGAACAGGATTTTTACATACCTAGAATTAAATGGACAAATGCCAATAATTTATTAACGGCTCAGTTTTTAAATAGACAACAAAATGATTTAAATCTATGGTTAATTGATACAAAAACTAACAACTCATCAGTATTGCTAAATGAGAAAGACAACGCCTACATTGATATCACATTTAATTTAACGTTTTTAAAAGATAATAGTTTTATTTGGACCAGTGAGAAAGATGGCTTTAATCATATTTATCATTACAATATAGATGGGTCACTTAACCAACAGGTTACTTCTGGAAAATGGGAGGTTACTGCTTATTATGGATTTAGTACCAAACAAAAGAAGATATTTTATCAATCTACAGAAGAAGGATCTATAAATAGGACCGTCTATAGTATTGGTCTGAATGGAAAAAACAAAAAGAAATTAACTTCCAGTCAAGGCACTAATGAGGCCTCTTTTAGTGCAGACTATTCTTTTTTTATCAATACATTTTCAAATGTGACTACGCCACCACAGTACACACTTATTTCTTCAAGAAATGCTGCAGTACATAGGAATATTAAAGACAATTCTTTTTTAAAGAACAAACTTTCAACTTATAAATGGTCTGAGAAAATGTTTTATACCACCGAAATTAATGGTTATGATCTTAATTATTGGATGATAAAGCCACATAATTTTGATCCTTCAAAATCATACCCATTATTAATGTATCAGTATTCAGGACCTGGATCACAAAAAGTAGCCAATCAATGGAATGATAGCAATGATTATTGGCATCAATACTTGGCTTCAAAAGGTTATGTAATAGTTTGTGTTGACGGACGAGGAACCGGTTTTAAAGGAGCGCAATTTAAAAAGTTGACTCAGAATCAATTAGGTAAGTTTGAAGTAGAGGATCAAATAGAAGCTGCTAGAAAGTTTGGAGAATTGTCTTATATTAATGCGTCAAAAATTGGAATTTGGGGTTGGAGTTATGGCGGTTTTATGAGTAGTAATGCCATTTTAAAAGGAAATGATGTTTTTAAAGCGGCTGTTGCAGTTGCCCCAGTAACCAGTTGGCGATTTTATGATACTATTTATACAGAGCGTTATATGGATACCCCTCAAAATAACCCTTCAGGTTACGATGATAATTCACCTTTATCTCACGTTGATAAACTCAAGGGTAAATATTTATTAATTCATGGTTCTGCAGATGATAATGTGCATGTTCAGAACACCATGCGTATGGTAGAAGCATTAATTCAAGCTAACAAGCAGTTTGAGTGGATGATTTATCCAGATAAGAATCACGGCATTTATGGAGGTAATACCAGATTACATCTGTATAATAAAATGACTAATTTTTTAAATGATAACCTTAAAAACTAATTCAATTTTATATTAATCTAATTTTACATGTCTACAATTGATACAAAACTTAATGAAAAAGAGCTTTTTGGGCACCCTATAGGTCTTTATGTTTTATTTTTTACTGAAATGTGGGAGCGTTTTTCGTACTACGGAATGCGAGCAATACTTGTACTTTATTTAGTAGCTCAAACAACTTCAGATAATGCAGGTTTAGGATGGTCTAATGGTGAAGCTTTAGCACTTTATGGTTGGTATACTATGCTTGTTTATGTGGCATCCATACCAGGAGGATTTATTGCTGACAAATTAATTGGTCAAAGAAAATCTGTGCTTTATGGTGGTATATTGTTGTGTTTTGGTCATGGAATTCTTGCTGTTGAAGAAATGTGGGCTTTTTATACAGGGTTAGGACTAATTATAGCAGGAGTTGGATTGCTAAAACCTAATATTTCCACCATGGTTGGTGGTTTGTATAAGCAAGGAGATATAAGACGGGATAAAGGTTTTACTATTTTTTACATAGGAATAAATATTGGGGCTTTCTTGTCTAGTATTATTGTTGGAACAGTTGGAGAGGTATATGGGTGGCATTATGGTTTTGGACTTGCAGGAATTGGGATGGCTTTGGGACTAATACAATATGTTCTTGGTCAAAAGTACTTAAAGCATATTGGGAATTTTTTAGGGGCATCTGAAAATAATCATGACATAGAGCTTATAAAAAAACCACTGACTAAAGAGGAAAAAGACAGAGTTATTGTATTGTTTATATCTTTTTTATTAGTCATTGTCTTTTGGGGTGCTTTTGAACAAGCTGGAGGTTTAATGAATATCTATGCTTCTGAAAAAACAAATAGAATATTGTCTTTCAGTTTACCCTACATAGGTAATGAAGTACCAGCCTCATGGTTTCAATCATTAAATGCTATGTTTATAATATTTTTAGGAACTACTGTCGCTTCTATATGGGCAAAACGAAAATTAAAAAGTAAAGTTTCAACATCATTATTTAAGATGATAATTGGCCTAATTATAATGGGTACAGGATTTTTATTCATGAGTGCGGCCTCAACAGAACATGATACTTCAGGGGCTTCTGCAATGTATTGGTTAGTTCTTGCCTATTTATTCCATACTGTTGGTGAACTGTGTATTTCTCCTGTAGCATTATCATTTATTACTAAGTTAGCTCCAGTTAAATATGCCTCAATAATGATGGGGGTTTATTTTGCGATGACCGGTTTCGGAAATAAATTAGCAGGACTTTTAGGTGAATCTGCTGAGAGTATGGGTGAATTTAAAATTTTCACAGGGATTGCTGTTTTTTGTGTGCTATTTGGAAGTATTGTTTTATTGTTTAGAAAAAAATTAGAGGTTTTAACACATGGTGTTGAAGATTTAGAAGCTTAAAAAAAAATATTATGAGTCAAAATTCAACAGATCAATTTTTTAAAAGTACCGTTTTAGGGCATCCTTCAGGGTTGTTTGTATTATTCTTTACCGAGATGTGGGAACGCTTTTCTTTTTATGGCATGCGTTCTTT
>JBELHJ010000017.1:0-28195 GCA_042091495.1 Bacteroidota bacterium | reverse complement strand
TATTATTCTTTACCGAGATGTGGGAACGCTTTTCTTTTTATGGCATGCGTTCTTTGTTAGTTATGTTTTTTACAGCTTCACTGTTAGATGATGGTTGGGGATGGCCTAGGGAGCATGCCATGGCTATCTTTGGATCTTATGTAGGTTTGGTATACTTATCGACTATGTTGGGAGGTTATTTTGCAGATAAAGTGATAGGTTATCGCTATGCGGTTCTAGTTGGTGCTTTACTCATGACTTTAGGACACGGCTCTATGGCAATAGAGACTCCATTTTTTATATATACAGGTTTGGTGTTATTAGTATTTGGTAATGGGTTTTTTAAGCCCAATATGACTTCTATTATTTCTGAAATGTACAAACACCGCCCAGAGAAAAAAGATGGGGCTTATACTATTTTTTATATGGGTGTTAATGCGGGTGCCTTTTTTGGAATTTTATTATGTGGTTATCTAGGTGAAAAAATTGGATGGAGCTGGGGATTTGGTCTGGCTGGAATTTTTATGTTGTTTGGTTTATTGCAGTTTTGGCTGGCTCAAAATATATTTGGTGATATAGGATTAAAACCGGTCAAAAAAGAGACTTCAGAAGTTGCTGAAAAAGTTGAAGAAGTTCCAGAAAATGATAAAAGAAACCCGTTTACAACTTGGCAGCTTGTAGTTATTGGTATTTGTATCATACTAGGATTAAGCTGGATTATTAATGATCCCGTTAGTAAAATCTCTGAGGGAGAATTAAATCTCTTTGGTTTTATGGGAGACCAAGGAAATAACATTGCTATATTAACAGCAATTGGACTATTTGTTTTTCTTATGATCTACAGAATAACACAATATTCTAAAATTACTAAAGAAAAAATGATAGCGGTGGCATTTTTTGCCTTTTTAACCAGTTTTTTCTGGGCTATTTTCGAACAGGCTCCTGGGACTTTAACTATTTTTGCTAGAGATTATACCAATCGTGTTTTAGAAGGTAATGCAGGGTTGATATTTATGATTATTGATGGTTTGATGACCATTATTCCATTAGCTATTATTTCATGGGTATTATTTTTATTATTTAAGCAAACATTTAAAAAATTTGCTTTTTCTAATATTATTTTAGCTTTAAGTTTTGTGATTCTTTGGATCATTTCGGTTTGGAAAATTTATGATCAATCTCAACAAGCAAGTCTTGAAGTTCCTGCTTCTTGGTTTGGTACGCTTAATTCACTTTTCATAATTGCATTTGCACCACTATTTTCAAAATGGTGGGAGAGTAAATACAATCCTTCTGCTAATATGAAATATGGTATAGGTATGTTTTTATTAGCTCTGGGAATGGCTGTTGTAGCTTTTGGTGCAAGCGGGATTGAGCCCGGAGCAAAAACGGCTTCTGTGAGTATGATCTTTTTAATACTAGTATATTTATTTCATACCCTTGGGGAGCTTTGTATATCTCCAGTTGGACTATCATACGTGAGTAAACTAGTGCCACCAAGAATGATTGCCTTTATGTTTGGTGTATGGTATTTAGCGGTTGCTATTGGTATGAAAGGCGCAGCTAAATTTGGTGAAAATATAGATACTATTGCAGAAGAAAATGGAATCAGTTATTTCTTTTGGATTTTAACCATAGTGTCTTTGGCAGCATCTTTGATAGCTATATTATTTAACCCTATAATTAAAAAATTAATGCATGGGGTGCGGTAATAGTTTAATTTAAAATTAAAAGATGTTGAAAAGAATTTTATTTGTAGTTTTTGTTATTAGTGTTGGCTTTTCTTATGCCCAAAAAATTAATTGGGTGTCTTTCAATGAGGCTTTAGAGCTTCAAAAGGAATCCCCCAAAAAAATAATTATGGATGTTTACACCAATTGGTGTGGTCCCTGTAAAATGCTAGACAGAAATACATTTCAAAATAAGGATGTAGCAAATTTTGTTAATGCGAATTATTATGCTGTAAAATTTAACGCTGAGGGCGATGATAAAGTGGCTTATGCAGGGCAAGATTTTAGCAATCCTAATTATGATCCCAGCCTAAGTAAAAGAAGAAATAGCACACATCAGTTTTCAAGATATCTTCAAGTCAGTGCTTATCCAACAATTGTTTTTTTTGATGAAGATGCTCAAGTTATTACACCTATTAAAGGGTATCAAAATCCCCAACAACTAGAGTTGTATCTCAAGATTTTTAAAGACGATGCCTATAAAAACATTAAATCTCAAGAAGATTTCAATAAATTTTACGAAACGTTCAAACCCGAGTTTAAGTCCTAATAGATTATTATAATTTAAAAATTCTAGCACCTTTCTCGTAAGTATTATGGAAAGGTGTTTTTGTTTTTTTACACGTTTTTGACCATCTCTTTATAAAAGACTTATAATTACTTCCATCACTAATTATAAGCTTTGGTTTATGAATTCCTATTAATCGCTCTAAATTAATTTTAGGTGATCCACTCAACAAAATAACATCAGCTTTTTTATGAGTTTCTAGGTATAAGTTATTACTTTTTATAACAAGTAAAAGTGCATCTTTTAATTTGTAATAGTGACTCATAGGTACTTTAGAGATTTTATGAGAATTGTTTATAGAAACATAATTTGAAATACTGTAGGGGATTGTATCAAACTCTTGTTTACATGCAATTTCAAGCATGTTGTTCTTATTGGTTGTTAGAATGCTGTTTTTAAACTGATGAAAAACAACTAATTCCTTTTTAGTATTCCAAAACTTGTTGTAAATGGTTTTGAATTGAAGACTTAAACACAAAAAACAAGTTATAATAATACTCTTAGAAGTCTTGCTTTTGAAATATATAATTATTGAACAAATTATTCCATAGATCAATACAGTAT
Source organism: Bacteroidota bacterium (assembly GCA_042091495.1). Taxonomy (GTDB): domain Bacteria; phylum Bacteroidota; class Bacteroidia; order Flavobacteriales; family Flavobacteriaceae; genus JBELHJ01. Next base: position 25,354 of record JBELHJ010000017.1, on the reverse strand, counting down.
CATAAACATCTGTTTGAATATTTCGAACAATCAAATTATCTTTTGTTCCAATCCATGAAACCACAATCGAAATGTATTGATTAATTACATCTACTCCAGTTTCTAATAAATGATTTATATTTTTCATTTCATTTAAAATGATGGTTAAAAGACTCAGACCTATGAAAACACTTATCACCGGAAGCAACATGATATTTGTAACTAAAAATAATATTGGAAATTGCTTAAAGTAGAATATAGTTAATGGAAACACACCAATTTGTGCACCTAAACTAACCGTTATTAATGACCAAAAATAGCTAACCAATTTGTTTTTTGGATGAATCACTTTGTTAAGTATGGGATGAATTATTAGTATTCCAAGAACCGCCAGATAACTTAGCTGAAATCCAACATCATATATAAAGTTGGGTTTTACAATTAATAATACCAATGCTGAAACGGCTAAATTATTAATAGGTTTAGTGGGTCTTTTAAGTAATGTTCCAAGTATTAAAAAACTAAACATCGTGGCAGCTCGACAAACAGAGACTGATGCACCTGTTGTTATGGCATAAAACCAAATTAAAATTATGATAGTTACTTTAGAAAAAGTAGCGCCATATTTTAAATATTTAAATGGAGATAAAAGCCATCCCAAAATAAGTGTTATGATTCCAACATGAAGCCCAGAAACAGCTAATAAATGTACAGCTCCACTATTTATATAGTTCGAATACACTTTGCGGTCTATATTTTGACGCTGACCTAAAAGCATTGCTTGAATTATTGCTTTACTGTCTTTGTTTAGATTGCTGTTATCTAGTCTCTTATTTACTATGACTCTTAAATGACTGCCATACTGAGATAAATTATTTATTGTTCCAATAGCAGTTATATTTTGATTGGAATTTAAGGTGGTCGAATGATAAATCTCTTGTTGTTCCATGTATGTTTTATAATCAAATACATTGGGGTTTAAGGGGGGTGGTATAGCTTTTAAGGTGGAACTTATTAAATAGAGTTTTCTAACTTCAAATGTTTTGTAATTGAAATAAGTTTTTGGAGCATATATGAGTAATTTACCACTACAATCTTGGTTGTTAACCTTTTTAATTTTAACTATAATTTTTTCAAATTTAGCAGAAGGTTTTAAGTGTTTTATTGGTTCAAATATGATGTGTTGCTGTTTGTTTGGATTGAATTCATTTAATCGTGTGTAATGTGATGGGTTATTTAGTGGATTAGCCAAATAAACACTTAAAATACCACAGCTAAGTATCGATAATGTGCTTAAAGCAGGAGCCCAAAAAGATTTAATGTGGTTATTTAAAAGTATAAGGCTTAAAACTATTCCGATTAAAATAAATTTGAAATCGAAAATCACTTTACTCCACAATGGGTTAGTTTGGCCTATAATAATGCCAAAAGCATAGCTAATAGTAATAGCTACTGGTAGATAATTTAGGGCTTTCACCCCAATAAGTTACAATTTTTATAAATAACGTTTTGCTTCAACAAATGCTTTACTCCAATAGGTGTTGGATAAAACAGATGTAATTACGCCCTTGCTAGATGTAGAGTGAATAAAATATATTTCTCCTTTTTTAATAGAGGTGACTAGTCCTACATGATTTACTTTACTACTTCTTTTTTTTGAAGTTTTAAAAAACAATAAATCCCCATTTTTAATGTGTTTAACCTTAACCGATGCACCATCTCTGTAAATGGCTAGAGAGGTTCTGGGGATATTGAAATCAACTGATTTATAGGCCGTATGTATTAATCCAGAACAATCCATGCCTTTTGAAGTATTACCCCCATACAAATAAGGAGTCCCTTCAAATGATTTAGCATAATTTATAAGTTGTTTAGTAAGTTTTGAGTATTTATTTTTTTTGTCAGATTTAAAGTTGTTATTACTCGATCCACATGAAAAAAACACACTTATTGAAAAAAGTAAAACTAAATATCTAATCATTTTTTTCAATGTGTGATATAATTAATTTAGCAGTGTTCTCACTAGCGCCAATACCCCCAAGTGATTTTTCAAGTACCTCGTAGTTTTCAAGAATTTTGGTTCTTTGATTGGGATTTAAAATACCTTTTAGAGCGTCTGTTACACTATTTGTGTTAAACTTATTTTGAATGAGTTCCATAACGACTTCCTTATCCATAATTAAATTGACAAGTGAGATGAATTTGAGGTCAATTATTCGTTTTCCAATTTCATATGAAATCCAACTCCCTTTGTAACACACTACTTGGGGGACTTTAAATAAAGCTGTTTCTAGTGTAGCTGTTCCAGACGTAACTAGCGCAGCATGAGCATTGTTAAGAAGATTATAAGTGTCATTACTTATAAAATGGCCCTCACTATTTTTAATAGTTTGTTTGTAAAAAGATTCAGGTTGACTGGGCGCACCCGCTATAATAAATTGGTAGTTTTTAAAACGTGAGCTAACTTCCAACATGACTTTGAGCATTTTTTTAATTTCTTGCTTTCTACTGCCAGGAAGAATAGCTATAATGGGTCTGTCATCTAGTTCATACTTCGATTTAAATTCTGAGAGCCTCAGATAGTTATGTTGATTTATCGCATCAATGAGAGGATGTCCAACAAAATGAACAGGAAAATCATGCTTATTCTCATAAAAAGGCTTCTCAAAAGGAAGAATCACATACATTGAATTGACATCTCTTTTAATGGCTTTAATCCTATTTTCTTTCCAAGCCCATATCTGAGGAGATATATAATATTGTGTGTCTTTACCAAGTGACTTTGCCCATTTAGCAATGCGCATATTAAAACCTGGGTAGTCAATTAAAATTATAGTATCAGGGTTAAAAGTAGTGATGTCTTTTTTACAAAATGATAAATTTTTAAAAATGGTTCTTATGTTTAAAATAACTTCAAGAAAACCCATAAAAGCCAATTTGCGATAATGCTTAACTAAAGTTCCTCCTTGAGCTTTCATAAGATCACCACCCCAAAATCTAAAAATTGCTTTGGGGTCTTCCTTAATTATGGCTTTCATTAAATTAGAACCATGTAAGTCACCAGATGCCTCCCCTGCAATGATATAATATTTCATAGGTTACGAAAATTTAATAATGAAAGTTACTAACGCTATTAAAATTGTAATTAATAAAACGCCTTTAGCCTTTTCGTCCTCTCGTTTTCTAATAAATACAAAAAAAGCACCAAGATTTAGTATGGCCCCAATACTAATTAGCTTTCCAAAAAAATCATTAGCTAAGGAGAGTTTAATTGTTTTGATAAATCCCTCTCCATTACCAAAAATTTGAACACAAATAAAAAGACCAATAAAATTTGCAATAATTCCTACTAGTATTCCTGTAAGTAGTGGTTTATTTTTCATTAGAGTTTCCAGTTTTTTAATTTGTTAATTGATTGGTGTGCAGTCATGTCAAATTGAACAGGAACAACAGAAACATATTGGTTAGCAAGGGCCCACTCATCTGTGTCATTACCCTTGTCATAGTTTTCAAATGTTCCAGATAGCCAATAGTAATCTTTTCCCAAAGGATTAGTCCTTTTGTCAAATGTTTCTTCCCAGTGAGCATTGGCTTGCCTACAAATCATAACCCCTTTGTATTCGGTTGTTGGTTTTGGAAAATTTACATTCAATACAGTACCCTGATCCAGCCCGTTTTTAAGAGTTGATCTTGTTATGGATTGAATGTAAGTTTTAGTCATTTCAAAATTGGCATTCCATGAGTAATCACAAAGTGAAAAGCCTATAGCAGGAATACCTTTAATTCCAGCCTCAACTGCAGCACTCATGGTTCCTGAATAAATGATATTTATAGATGAATTTGATCCATGATTAATTCCAGAAACACATAAATCAGGTTTCCTATCTAATAATTCACTTATTGCAATTTTAACACAATCAGTTGGTGTTCCGCTACATGTATATTCTTTCTGAGGGCCATCATCAATGGAGACAGCTTCAAGGTGAAGTGTGCTATTAATAGTTACTGCATGTCCCATACCACTTTGAGGACTGTCTGGTGCAACCACAACAACATCTCCAATAGTATTCATTATATGGATAAGAGTTCTTATGCCCGGAGCTGAAATACCGTCATCATTGGTTACTAAGATTAGCGGTTTGTCATTCATAGAAGGTCTTTTAAGGCACTAAAATAAGGATTATTGTGATTAACCTAGCTATAATTGCTTTAACAAAAAATTAGCAGCTATGCTGCATTAATACTAATAATTTTTCATTTACTTTAGTAAAAAATAATTTATGATGCTATATAGATTAATGAAAAAGAGTAACCCGTTGCTAATTATAATTTTAGTGTTAGCATTTGTGTCATGTAGTTTTACTTCCCAATCTTTTAATGACCCTAACAAAGACAAAGTTCTACTTCAACTTATAACTTATGTATTAAGTGAAGGTCATTTCAGTCCAAAAGACTTGAATGATGATTTTTCTAAGCAAGTTTTTGATGAATATATCAAACGACTTGATCCCTTCAAGCGGTATTTTTATCATTCAGACATCAAGGAATTTAAAAAATACGAAACGGCTATCGATGATCAGTTAAAAGCATTTGATTTAACGTTTTTTAATGAGACTCATGCTAAACTACTCGAGCGAATAGATGAGTCTAAACAGCTATACAAAGCTATTCTTTCAGAGCCTTTCAACTATGAGCGTGATGAAACTTACAACGCTGATTTCGATGCGCTTGATTTTCCTAGAAATAAAAAAGCAATGAAAGACAGGTGGCGAACTCAATTAAAGTTCTCTACAATTTCTTCTTACTATGATCTTGTTCAAACAGATTCTTTAAAGACTATAGAAGAAATTGAAAAAGAGACCAGAGAAAGTACCATGAAGACTTTAGATGATTCCTATGGTTACATTGATGATAGAACTAGAAACGATTGGTTTTCAGTTTACATTAACAGTATTGTAGAAGGATTTGACCCTCATACATTTTACTTTGCCCCTGAAGATAAAGAGCGTTTTGACGTCCAAATGTCTGGTAGTTTTGAAGGTATTGGAGCTCGATTAGTTAAAAGAACAGAAGGTATTATTATTACAGAACTTATTAGTGGTGGTCCTGCATGGAGGCAAGGAAAACTTGAATCAGGAGATCAAATAGTTAAAGTGAGACAAAGTGATGAAGAAGAATCAGTTAATGTGGTAGGAATGCGTTTAGAGGACGCTATAAAACTAATTAAAGGTCCTAAAGACACAGATGTTATTTTAACAGTAAAAAAGAAGCTAGATGGTTCTATCCAAGATGTAAGTATCACTAGGGGTATAGTTGAAATTGATGAGACTTTTGCAAAATCAACCAAAGTTGAATATGAAGGAAATACCTACGGTTTAATCAACTTGCCAAAATTTTATATTGAGTTTAAAGATGCACAACAAAGAAATGCTGCCAGTGATATTAAGCTAGAAATTGAACGTTTAAAAACGGAAAATATTCAAGGACTAGTTTTAGATTTAAGGAATAACGGAGGTGGTTCGCTTCAAACCGTTGTGGATATTGCCGGGTTATTTATAAAAACGGGACCAGTAGTACAGGTTAAATCTTCAAACAGAAAGACTGAAGTTTTAAGGGATAGAGATCGATCTATTTTATGGGACGGCCCTTTGGTAATTTTGGTTAATGAATTATCAGCTTCTGCCTCTGAAATTTTGGCTGCGGCAATGCAAGACTATAAAAGAGGAATCGTTATTGGAAGTAAGCAAACTTATGGTAAGGGTACAGTTCAAAATGTTATTGACTTAAACCGAATGGTAAAAAACAGCTCTGGTGGAGATGTAGGTGCTTTAAAGTATACCCATTCAAAGTTTTACAGAATTAATGGGGGCTCTACTCAGCTCGAGGGTGTTAAAAGTGATGTTGTGGTCCCAGACCGATACAGTTATGTTGATGTGGGCGAAAAAGATCAAATCAATCCTTTACCATGGGATAAAATTGAACCTGTAAGTTATGATTTGTGGTATTCAAATACTTTTGATAAAGCTATAGCAATGAGTAAATTAAGAATGGAGAAGAACGCACAACTAAAACTTATTGATGATAATGCTAAGTGGTTGAAGGAAATTCGTGATGATAATATGTATCATTTAAATTTTGAGGCTTACAAAAAGAATATTGAAACACGCGAGCAAGAAGCCAAACAGTTTGAAGCGATTTCAGATTATAAGACAGCGCTTAGCTTTAAGTCATTACCTTACGAATTATCCCAATTTCAAAAGGATACAATTCTAAAAGAGAAAAGAGACCGTTGGCATACTAACTTAAGCAAAGATGTGTATGTTGAGGAAGCACTTCATGTACTTAAAGATCTAGGAGACATTTCCTCTACGCAATCTAATCTTTCTGTGATTCAAGAAAAATAATATGAATTCCAATTCATTAAATGCTTTAGCGCTTCAAAGGTTGAAAAAAGACTTTTGGGGCGTTTTTAGTTTTTGTGTAATACTAGCTTTTGGATTATTAGGTTTATTGGCATACGTTATTGCTCCTGACAATTCAGAACATGCTAATCAAATGCACTTGGCTATTCATTCAAAACCACCTGGATTTAAGGTTAAAATGTTAAATGTACCAAATCAATTTAAATCTAATCAGCATAATTTCAGTAAGTGGTTTTTAGGTGAAAAATATCCAGACAAAACGGTTCCTCTAAGAGATTATGAATTTACGGAAGATTCTCTTTTATACCTTGAATATGGAACACCTTTAGATGCATTACTTTACAAAAAAATGACTATAGAAGCTTTTAATGATGTTGATCGTAAAAAACTAGTTATCGATAAGGTTTTTTATTTAGGAACCGATAAATATGGTAGGGATATGTTAAGTAGATTATTGGTGGGTGCTAGAATTTCATTTTCAATTGGTTTTGTAGCGGTATTAATTTCTTTGATAGTAGGTTTGTTTATGGGTAGTGTATCGGGTTATTATGGAGGTAAGGTAGATGCATTAATTATGTGGATAATAAATGTAACTTGGTCAATACCCACCTTATTAATGGTAATTGCAATCACCTTAGCTTTGGGAAAGGGGTTCTGGCAGGTATTTATTGCAGTTGGATTAACCATGTGGGTTGAAGTAGCAAGAGTTGTAAGGGGGCAAGTTATGAGTGTAAAAGAAATGCAATATGTCACTGCAGCAAGAGCTCTTGGATTTAATGACTTAAGAATCATTGTTAATCATATATTACCTAATATAATGGCTCCGGTTATTGTGATTTGTGCTTCTAATTTTGCGGCAGCAATTTTAATAGAAAGCGGCTTGAGTTTTTTAGGAATTGGGGCTCAGCCTCCGGTTTCATCATGGGGGGCAATGATAAAAAATCACTACAACTATATTATTCTTGGGAAACCTTATCTGGCAATTGCCCCAGGAGTTTGTATAATGTTATTGGTTATGAGTTTTATGCTGCTAGGGAATGCTTTAAGAACTGCACTCGACGTTAGGCGTTAAGTTTTTTTTTCAAAGCCTCAATTTCTGTGTTAGTTTGTTCGATAAAACTTAAGAGTTCCTCTTTACCAATACTTTTACTTGACGATGTGATAAAATATTGTGGCATCTCTTCCCAGTATTCTAACATTTTAGATTGGTATAACTTAAAATTTTGGGTTATTGCATTTGGTTTTAGCTTGTCAGCTTTAGTAAAAATAATACTAAAAGGAAGTCCTTTTTTCCCTAGCCAATTCATAAAGTCTAAGTCTATTTTTTGAGGTTCATGTCTTATATCTACAAGAACAAAAGCAGAAACCAGCTGTGCTCTTTTTTCGAAATACTTAGTAATGAATGTTTGGAATTTTTTCTTTTCGGTTTTAGAAACACGAGCATATCCATACCCCGGTAAGTCAACTAAATACCAACTCTTATTAATTATAAAATGGTTAATTAGTTGGGTTTTACCAGGTCTTCCTGAAGTTTTTGCCAAATGCTTTTGATTCGTCAACATATTAATTAAAGAAGACTTTCCAACATTACTTCTTCCTATGAAAGCATATTCAGGGAGGCGGTCTTTTGGGCATTTTGACACATCAGAATTACTAACAACAAAAGTTGCTGTTTTAATTTTCATTCTAAAATTTATTTAATGCTTTTACGGCTGTTGTTTTGTCAAAAATTAGTTTTCAGTAAGCCATTCCATTAAAATGGTATTGAATTTTTCAGGATGCTCCATCATAGGAGCGTGACCACATTTATCAATCCAATACAAATCAGAATTAGGAAGAAGTGTATTAAATTCTTCGGCAACCTCAGGAGGGGTGACGATGTCATTTTTCCCCCAAATAATACAAGTTTTTATGTCTATTTTAGGGAGGTCCTTAGCCATATTGTGTCTAATTGCACTTTTTGCTATAGCCAAAGTTTTTACGAGCTTATTCCTATCATTAACAGTTTCATATACTTCGTCTACTAATTCTTTTGTAGCAACTTCTGGGTCATAAAACACATCTTGCGCTTTCTTTTTGATAACCTCATAATCACTTCGTTTGGTGTAGCCAGAACCCAAGGAGCTTTCATATAAACCAGAGCTACCTGTTATAATTAGACTTTTAGCTTTATTGGGGTATAATTTAGTGTAATACAATGCAATGTGACCTCCTAAAGAGTTTCCAAGTAAAATAAAATCCTTTAAATTTTTGTATTCAATGAAATCAGCAAGATAATTTGCAAAACTTTTTACATTAGTTTTTAAAATATTCATGCTATATAGTGGAAGTTCAGGAATGATGATTTTATAACCGTTTTGTGAAAAAAAGTCTGTTACATCACTGAAATTACTTAAACCACCCATAAGGCCGTGAAGTATAATTATAGCTGTACCTTCACCTGTCTCAATATAGTTGTATTTGCCTTCTCTTGTAAGGTGGTGTTTCATTTCTGAATTCAATTATTCTGCAACAAATATAGTTATTTCAATATTAAAAGAAACGCTTTACAGTTCCTTAATATTAATTCGTTTAGACAATAGTTTTTAACAAATGTTTACCCACTTTTTTACCCGTCATTAAATAGCTGCATTACAGAGTATTATTGTTATTATTTCTTTCAAATGGATTAGGATATACTCAGATTTCAAAAATTTATTAACAATAGTGGTAAAATGTGGTAAAATGTGGTAATTTTATACAGTTCCATTTATTAAAAATGGAAAAATACTAAACAACTCATTTTGAAAACATTAATCGGGACATATGAATGTAAAGTTGATACCAAAGGGCGCCTCATGTTACCGGTTTCTTTGAAAACACAATTGGATACTAGTCTTGCAAACGGTTTTGTTATGAAACGAGGTGTCTTTCAAAAGTGTTTAGAATTGTATCCCATGACTGAATGGGAAGCAATGATGCAAAAAGTCAATAAACTAAATCGGTTTAATAAGAAAAACAATGATTTTATTCGTCGCTTTACTGCTGGTGTAAAATTGATTGATGTCGATACAACGGGCCGTATTCTGATTCCTAAAGATTTAATTGCTTTTTCCAGTATTAAAAAGGAAGTTGTTTTGTCTTCGGCTGTAAATATTATTGAGATCTGGGATAAACAAAATTATGAGCGGGCAATAGATGATGCGGCTAATGATTTTGCTGAATTAGCTGAAGAGGTAATGGGAACTCAAAACGATGAAGATGACATATCATAATCCTGTATTGTTGAAGCAGACTGTGGATGGGTTAGATATAAACCCAGAAGGAGTTTATGTGGATGTTACTTTTGGGGGAGGAGGACATAGTCGTGAAATTCTTGGACGTTTAAATAATGAAGGACGTTTGTTTGCTTTTGATCAAGATTTAGATGCGTTAAAAAACACAATAGATGATCCCAGATTTATGCTTATTAATGAGAATTTCAGATATATCAAGCGCTTCTTACGTTTTCATGGTGTTAAAGCTGTAGATGGAATTCTTGCTGATTTTGGTGTCTCTTCTCATCAATTTGATGAAGCTTCGCGTGGATTTTCAATTCGTTTCGAATCGGTATTAGATATGCGAATGAATCAAGATAATGAATTGTCTGCATATCATGTTATTAATGAATATGAAGAAGAAGCTTTGAGAGCAGTTTTTTATCAATATGGAGAGCTTAGACAAGCTTCAGCTATCGCGAGAACAATTATAGAATCTAGGCAACATAAAATCATAGAAACTAGCGAGCATTTAAAACTGATTTTAAAACGTTTTTTACCGCCTCGAAAAGAAAACAAAATTTTAGCTCAAATCTATCAAGCCATTCGCATAGAGGTGAATCAAGAAATTCAAGTTTTAAAAGAGTTTTTACTTCAGACAACTGATTTATTAGTTGAAGGGGGTAGGCTGAGCTGTATTTCATACCATTCTCTTGAAGATCGTTTAGTGAAACGCTTTATTAGAAATGGAATGTTTGAAGGCGAGCCAGAGCGTGATATGTATGGACGTTTTGAGGTGCCTTTAAAAAAGGTAGGTGGATTAATTGTACCTAGTGATGAAGAGATTCAATTAAATAATAGAGCAAGAAGTGCCAAATTACGAATAGCAGAAAAATTGTGAAGCAAAGAATTTCAGACATATTAAGAGGTAGGTTTTTGGTTAATGGCGATGCTTGGAGAAATTGGGTTTTGATTTTCTTTATTTCATTTCTGGCTATAGTAATGATTGCTTCAAGTCATATTGCTGATGAAAAAGTACATCATATTGCTAAACTTAATAATGAAATTAAGGCTTTAAGATCACAAATGCTTGAAACAAGAGAAGCACTAATGCATCTTAAAATGGAGTCTGCCGTAATAAAACATATGAGTGAATCGGGATTGGTATCCTCTGTGGTACCTCCAAAAAAAATAATAATTAACTAAGTATGTCGGACGAAAATAAAGACATATTAAACAGATTGTACTTTGTGTCAGGATGCTTATTTGTATTCATGATAATTATTGTTGGAAAACTGTTTGTTATCCAATTCGTAGATGGAGATTATTATAAAGGTCTTGCAGAAAAAAGGGCAGTTAAAAATGTGGTGATCCCTGCAAACAGAGGAAATATATATGCTTCAGATGGGAGTTTGTTAGCAACATCAGTTCCCAAGTATGATATAAGATTTGATGCTTTAGCTCCAACGGATATGCGATTTGAAAAGTATTTAAGTGCACTTGCAGATTCTTTAGCAGTATATGATAAAACACATAATGCCATTTACTTTGAGCAAAAATTAAGGAAGGCGCGCTTAAATAAGAATCGTTATTTATTAATAAGACGAAATGTAGGGTATTCAGATTATTTACGCCTACGAAGTTTCCCTTTGCTCAATCTAGGGGCTTTTAAAGGAGGGTTGATTGTCGAGCAAACCACCAAGCGCGAGCACCCCATGGGGGCTGTAGCACAACGTACCATTGGTTATGAACGCATTGATAAAAACGGAAATATAACTAGGCCTGGTATAGATGGTGCTTTTGGAGTTAAGTATTTAAGAGGGACAGACGGGCACCGTTTAAAACAAAAAATTGGTAATGGTCAGTGGAAACCCATAACAGACTATGATCAAGTAGAGCCTAAAGACGGTTTTGATGTAGTAACAACATTAGATGTGAATATTCAAGATATTGCGCATCACGCCTTATTAGGTCAATTGGAAAATTATAAAGCGGATCATGGATCTGTTGTAGTTATGGAGGTGGCTACAGGAGAAATTAAAGCCATTTCTAATCTTGGTAGAAATAAAGAAGGAAAATATTACGAGCGATTAAATTATGCCATAGGCGAAAGTCACGAGCCAGGCTCAACTTTTAAATTAATGGCTTTAGCAGTAGCTTTAGAAGATAAGGTTATAGATACCACAACTATAGTTGATACCAAAAAAGGGGTGCTTTCTTTTTACGGACGGAAAGTAAGAGATTCTAAAAATGGGGGTTATGGGAAAATTTCAGTAGCTGAAGCTTTCGAAGTTTCATCAAATACAGGAATTGTATCTGCAATTCATAACAGTTATAAAGGTCGTAAAGGGGCAGAAAAATTTGTAGACGGTCTCTATAAAATGCACCTCCAGGATACTTTGAAGTTGCCATTAATTGGTGAGGAGAAGCCAATAATTCCCGATCCAAGAATAAAAAATAACAGATGGAGTGGTATTGCACTTGAGTGGATGGCTTATGGTTACGGTGTGTCTTTTACGCCATTACAAACACTAACATTTTACAATGCTGTTGCCAATAACGGAACTATGGTTCGTCCACAATTTCTCAAAGAAATTAGAGAGTTTGGTAGGCCGGTAAAAGTTTTTGAAAAAGAAATTATAGATCCGCAAATTTGTTCACTTGAGACCATTTTTAAATTAAAACAACTGCTAGCTAATGTGGTTAAAAAACCACACGGTACGGGTCATCGTTTATATTCTGATGAATTTAGCATGGCTGGTAAAACAGGAACCTGTCAAAAGAATTATACAGATAAAGATAAGTTAAATTACATTTCATCATTTGTAGGCTTTTTTCCAGTAGATAAACCCAAGTATTCCTGTATCGTGGTGATTCATGAACCGGATCAAAGTGTAGGCTATTATGGTGCTGATGTTTCTGGGCCAGTTTTTAAACGTATCGCTCAAAAAATTCACACCGATGCACCTCTAGCTACTCAAGTAAAAGTAGCAGATTATAATGACTCCAAAGCAGAGGCTTCCTACGAATCTTATTTTGATTATGCTCAAAAATATAAAACAATCATGCCAGATGTAACTGGCATGCCTTTAATGGATGCTATGGTTTTATTGGAAAATATGGGGTTAGTAGTATCTGCAAATACAGTTGGACAGGTAAAAAGCCAATCTATAAAAAAGGGTACAAAAGTTAAACCAAATCAAAAAGTGACGCTTAAAGTTTAATGAAGTTATTAAAGGACATATTATTTAAAGTAGCTATCGAATCTGTTAAAGGAACCACAGATTTAAAAATTAATGCATTGCATTTTGATTCAAGAAAAGTGGCTGTAAACGATGTGTTTTTTGCTATTCCTGGTGTGGTTTCAGATGGTCACGATTTTATAGACAAGGCCATCAATCAAGGCGCTTCAGTTATAATTTGTGAGCGTTTACCAGAGCTTTTAAAAGATGGGGTTACTTATGTTAAGGCAAGTAATACTTCGGAGGCTTTAGCGCTTATGGCTTCAGCATTTTATGACCATCCCTCTGAGTCATTAATATTGATTGGAGTAACAGGAACCAATGGTAAGACAACGGTAGCCAGCATGTTATTCGCCCTTTTTAAGAATTTAGGTTTTAAAACAGGATTATTATCAACGGTAAATATTAAAGTTGGTGATACTAATTATAAGGCCACGCATACAACACCAGATTCATTAACTATCAATAAGTATTTAAAACAAATGGTAGATGATGGTGTTTCCTATAGCTTCATGGAAGTGAGTTCTCATGGTATTGATCAAAATCGCACATTAGGTCTACATTTCAAAGGTGGGGTATTTACCAATCTATCTCATGACCATTTGGATTATCATAATACGTTTTCAGAATATAGAGATGTAAAAAAACGCTTCTTTGATCAGTTGTCTTCAAAAGCATTTGCTCTAGTTAATATCGATGATAAAAACGGGAAGTATATGCTACAGAATTCAAAAGCTAATCACAGGTCATATGCTTTAAAATCTCATGCTGATTTTCAAGGAAAGATTTTAGAAAATCAATTTTCTGGTTTGTTAATGAAAATTAATAATCATGAGGTGTGGACTAAATTAATAGGTGCGTTCAATGGTTATAATTTGTTAGCAATTTATGGCGTAGCTATTGAGTTGGGAATGGATATTTCAGAGGTGTTGACTGAAATGAGCAAATTAGATGCTGTTGCAGGGCGCTTTGAGTATTTTGTATCACCATCAAAAATAACGGCTATTGTTGATTATGCGCATACTCCAGACGCTCTTAAAAATGTACTGCAGACTATAAATTCCATACGTACCAAAAATGAAACGCTCATAACTGTTGTAGGATGTGGAGGTGATCGTGATAAAGAAAAGCGTCCAAAAATGGGAAACATTGCCGCATCATTAAGTAATACGGTCATCTTTTCAAGTGACAATCCGCGATCAGAGAATCCAGAAGAAATAATTAATGAGATAGAGGCAGGAGTTGCAGCTCAAGATTACAAAAAAACACTTTCAATTACAGATCGTGCTCAGGCTATAAAAACAGCATGTAAAATGGCATCTGCAAATGATATCATTTTAGTAGCTGGAAAAGGACATGAAACTTATCAAGAAATAAACGGAGAGCGTTTTGATTTTGATGATTATGAAATATTAAAAGACTGTTTAACTAAACTTAATAAATAAGATGCTGTATTACTTGTTTGATTATTTAGAAAAATATGCACAAATACCTGGAGCGTCTCTATTTGGTTACCTGTCATTTAGAGCAGCATTAGCTGTTGTATTATCATTGGTTATCTCTATGATTTTTGGAAAACACATTATTAAGTTTTTACAAAAAAAACAAGTTGGTGAAACTATCAGGGATTTAGGTTTAGAAGGACAGCTTCAAAAAGCTGGTACGCCTACAATGGGAGGAATTATAATTATTATGGCAACCTTAATTCCAGTGCTTTTGGTAGCTAAACTGCACAATATTTATATCATTTTATTAATTGTTACCACGCTCTGGATGGGAGGTATTGGATTTTTAGATGATTACATTAAAAAATTCAAAAATGACAAAGAGGGTTTAAAAGGAAAGTTTAAAGTCTTAGGTCAGGTTGGTTTAGGTCTTATCGTTGGAGTGGCCTTATATTTTCATCCAGAGGTAACTATGAAACGTGAAATACCGCAAGAATTACGACAAGAGATTAACGTTTCTAATTCACTTAACTCAAGATTTTACCCAGAGATTAAATCAACACAAACTACCATTCCATTTCTTAAGAACAATGAGTTTGATTATTCCGATTTAATTACATGGATCAGCCCCGATTTGGAACCATACACATGGGTGGTATTCATTTTTGTAGTCATTTTTATCATCACAGCGGTATCTAATGGAGCTAATCTTACAGATGGAATAGATGGGCTTGCGGCAGGATCATCAGCCATTATAGTGCTCGTGTTGGGAATTTTTGCATGGGTGTCGGGGAATATCATTTTCGCAGACTATTTAGATATTATGTTTATTCCAAGAGTTGAAGAGATTACCATATACATCGCTGCTTTTATGGGAGCACTTATAGGGTTTTTATGGTACAACACTTATCCAGCTCAGGTCTTTATGGGAGATACGGGAAGTTTAACCATCGGTGGAATCATAGCAGTAATTGCCATTGCAGTGAGAAAAGAATGGTTAGTTCCTTTATTATGTGGCATTTTTTTAGTAGAGAATTTATCGGTGGTATTACAGGTGAGTTATTTCAAGTATACCAAAAAGAAGTTTGGTGAAGGGCGACGCATTTTTAAAATGTCACCCTTGCATCACCATTATCAGAAAATAGGGATGCATGAGAGTAAAATTGTTAACCGGTTTTGGATTATTGGCATTTTATTGGCCATTCTATCGGTAGTAACGTTAAAGCTGAGATAAATGAAGCGTTTGCTAGTGCTTGGAGCAGGAGAAAGTGGCGTAGGTACAGCACTACTTGCCCAATCAAAAGGGTATGAGGTTTTTGTTTCAGATTTTGGAATAATCCAAAAAACATACAAAGACGTTCTTTTAAATAATGAAATACAATGGGAAGAAGGCGGTCACAATTTGGAACGCATACTACAATCAGATGTGGTTGTAAAAAGTCCAGGTATACCTTCAACAGTTCCAGTGGTAAAAGCTATTTCTAAAGCAGGCATTGATGTAATTTCTGAAATTGAGTTCGCATCATGGTTCACTTCAGCAACTTTAGTAGGCATTACAGGAAGTAATGGAAAAACCACTACAGCATCATTAACCTATGCTTTGCTTAATTCAAGCCTAAATGTGGGTTTATCTGGAAATATTGGAGATAGTTTTGCAAAACAACTTTTGAAGTATGATTACAGTAATTATGTTCTAGAAATCAGTTCTTTTCAGCTAGACGACATCAAATCGTTTAAGCCACATATAGCTGTAATAACCAATATTACTCCAGATCACTTGGATCGTTATGATTATGATTTTGAGAAGTATATAGCGGCTAAGTTCGCCATATGTAAAAATCAAACAGCTTCAGATTATTTGATATATGATGCTGATGATCCAGTTATTACAAGCCGATTAGAGCAATATAATATCAAAGCGACGCGCATCCCATTTTCATTAAAAAAGACCTTTAGCGAGGGTGTTTATTTAAACGAAAACAGTATAGAAATTAATATAAATAATAAAAAAATAAATATGCCATTAACAAGTTTAAAATTAGAAGGAAAGCATAACGTAAAAAATGCTATGGCTGCAACAACAGTAGCGCATCTTCTTAAAATTAGGAAACAAACCATTAGGGAGAGTTTAGAGAATTTTCATGGGGTGGAACACCGTTTGGAACATGTTTTAAAAATCAACAAAGTCCATTACATCAATGATTCTAAAGCTACTAATGTTAATGCAACTTACTATGCTTTAGAGAGTATGGATACACCAACCGTATGGATTGTTGGTGGTGTTGATAAAGGCAACCACTACGAAGAATTGTTTCGTTTTGTAAATGAGAAGGTAAAAGCCATCATTTGCTTAGGTGTTGACAATGAAAAGCTTGTGAAAACATTCGGGGGTATGACCGATGTTATCGTTGAAACTCAGTACATGTCTGAAGCAGTAAAAATTGCTTATAAGTTAGCAGAATCTGGAGATAGTGTTTTATTATCACCGGCATGTGCCAGTTTTGATCTTTTCGAGAATTATGAAGACCGTGGTCGCCAGTTCAAGGAGGCTGTAAGAAGTTTGTAATAGTAATATGAAAACATCAGTGTTTAATTCATTTAAAGGAGATCGTCTTATTTGGGCCATTATAATTCTTTTGGCTACCATCTCCTTTTTACCTGTGTATAGCGCGGCCAGTAATTTGGCATATATCGGTGGCTCGGGCAATACATTTGGGTATTTGGTTAAACATTTTGTTCATATTGTTTTGGGGGTAGCACTCATGTTTATGGTCCATAAAGTACCTTATAAATACTTTAAAGGCATTTCCATTGTTATGTATCCTGTTGTAGTAGTTTTATTGTTGGTAACCCTATTTCAAGGCACTACAATAGATGGTGCAAATGCCAGTCGTTGGATTAGAATACCCGTAGTTGGGTCCTTTCAAACATCAACGCTAGCGGGATTGGTTTTAATGATTAATGTGGCGCGTTATGTCTCAAGAATTAAGGATCAGGAGGTTACTTTTAAAAAGTCATTTTTACAACTTTGGTTGCCTGTTTTTCTCGTATTAATTTTAATTTTACCAGCCAATTTTTCAACGACAGCCATATTGTTTTCAATGGTGGTATTGTTGGCTTTTATTGGTGGATATCCTTTCAAATATATCATGGTTATTCTGGGAGCGGGGTTCTTGGTATTAACCTTATTCGTCCTAACTGCCAAAGCTTTTCCAGATGCTATGCCTAATAGGGTAGATACTTGGATTAGTAGGGTAGAGAATTTTTCTAATGGCGAAGATACAGAAGCAGATTATCAAATTGAAAAAGCCAAAATAGCCATAGCTACAGGGGGTATTCAAGGAAGAGGTCCAGGGAAAAGTATTCAAAAGAACTTCTTACCGCAGTCGTCTTCGGATTTTATTTTCGCGATTATTATCGAGGAATATGGTTTGATTGGTGGTTTAGGGTTGTTGCTACTTTACGGTTATTTATTATTTCGTATTGTAATTATCTCCCAAAAAGCCAAAACAGTTTTTGGGAAATTGTTAGTACTGGCAGTTGGAGTTCCTATAGTCTTTCAGGCGCTCATCAATATGGCTGTAGCTGTGGAGTTATTTCCAGTTACAGGACAAACCCTTCCTTTAATTAGTAGTGGGGGAACTTCCATATGGATGACCTGTATTGCAGCCGGAATAATTGTTAGTGTAAGTATTAAAAAAGAGGAAAAAGAAGTGGTGCAGGTTGATGACAAGCACCCCTTAGATATATTAAGCGAAACCTTATGATGCAACATTTAAAAGTAATCATATCTGGAGGAGGAACTGGCGGACATATTTATCCGGCCATAGCTATTGCTAACGAAATTAAGCAGCGCTATCCTCATGCCGATATTCTTTTTGTTGGGGCTAGTGATAGGATGGAAATGGAAAAAGTGCCACAGGCTGGGTATCCTATTAAAGGGCTTTGGATTTCGGGATTACAGCGCAAACTAACGCTTAAAAATTTATTATTCCCTATAAAATTACTCGTCAGTTTAATAAAATCACAAGCCATAATCAATAAGTTCAAACCCCACTTAGTGGTTGGCACGGGAGGATTTGCAAGCGGGCCATTATTATATGTGGCCTCAAGAAAAGGCATTCCGTCAGTCATTCAGGAGCAAAATTCATATCCAGGAATCACCAATAAAATTCTGGGACGCTATGTTAATAAAATTTGTGTGGCTTATGATGGGTTAGAACGCTTTTTTCCAAAGTCAAAATTGCTGTTTACGGGTAATCCAGTCCGGTCAGTTTTGGCAGATAATGATATTGATCAACCAACCGCTCTTAAAAGCTATGCTTTGAATTCTCAAAAACCAACACTGCTTGTTTTAGGGGGGAGCTTAGGGTCTCAGCGTATCAATGCACTTATGGCATCCAGATTGGAACGTGTGGTCTCTCAAGATGTTCAAATTATTTGGCAATGTGGCGCGTTGTACTATGACAGGTATAAGCATTTGGCTCAAACGGGCACTGTAGAAATCAAGGCCTATATCAATGACATGGCAACGGCTTTTAGTGCAGCTGATATTATAGTTTCAAGAGCGGGAGCCAGTTCTGTATCAGAATTGTGTCTAGTGGGTAAGCCAGTTTTATTTATCCCGTCTCCTAATGTTGCCGAAAATCATCAATATAAAAACGCCAAAGCTTTGGCTGATAAAAATGCAGCATGTGTTCTTGAAGAATCCCAACTTGAAACCAATTTTGATGACGTATTAGAGGCCCTTTTCAAAGATAAAGATCAGCAACAGCAGTTAATTAAAAATATTAAGCAATTGGCCAAACCCAATGCAACCTCAGATATTGTAAATGCACTCGAAACCATAATAAAACCTCATGCAGCTTAAACAGTTTACATACATATATTTTATTGGCATCGGCGGTATTGGTATGAGTGCTTTAGCACGATATTTCCTATTAATGAATAAACAGGTGCATGGCTATGATAAAACCTTGTCAGAGGTAACCAATGCACTTCAAGATTTAGGGGCAACGGTTAGTTTTGAAGATGACAAGGATTTGGTAGAAAACGGACTTTATAATGCCTCTAATACACTTGTTATTTACACACCAGCTGTTCCAGATACACACCAACAATTAGGTTTTTTTAGAAGTCAAAACTTTGCCGTCTTAAAACGTTCACAGATACTGGGTTTAATTACTAAAGATACATTTTGCTTAGCCGTTTCTGGTACCCATGGAAAGACTACCACTACCAGTATTTTGGGTCATCTTATGAAAGTGGCTAATGTAAATATGACGGCTTTTCTAGGAGGTATCACAGAAAATTACAATTCTAACCTTATTGTAAATGGTACCGAAGTTTCCGTAGTGGAAGCCGATGAGTTTGATCGTTCTTTCTTAACACTGTATCCTGATATGGCTTGTGTGACTTCTATGGATGCTGATCATTTAGATATTTATAACGCTAAGTCAGCCCTAGAAGACTCTTTTGTAGAATTTACTAAGCGCTTACCTCAAAATGGCAAATTATTTGTTCGCAATGGTATTGCATTACCGGGAATCACCTATGGGATTAGTGATGGCTCCGATTATGAGATTAAAAATTTGACTATTGAAAACGGCGCCTATCAATTTGGAATACAAACACCATCCGCATACATAGATCAATTGACTTTAAATCTGCCAGGACGACATAATTTAGAAAATGCGCTGGTAGCTTTTGCTATGGCCTATGAGTATGGTTGTGATACCGTTTCTTTAAGAGAAGGTTTAGCAACTTATCGTGGAGTGAAACGCAGGTTTACGTACCACATTAAACGCTCAGATTGTGTCTATATTGACGATTATGCCCATCATCCAGAAGAAATCAAAGCCGTTCACCAGGCGGTACGGGAATTGTATCCTAACAAAAAAGTAATGGCTGTTTTTCAGCCCCATTTATATTCGCGCACCAAAGATTTTGCCGATGAATTTGCAGAAACACTAGCATTATTTGACGCTCTTATTTTACTCGATATTTATCCAGCAAGAGAACTGCCCATAGCGGGGATTAATTCGGCTTGGTTGTTTGATAAAATTGCGATGGCCGATAAACAACTTTTAGGAAAGTCAGAATTAGTAGAAGCGCTAAGACTTTCAGATGCCACTGTATTCGTCAGTATGGGAGCGGGGGATATAGGAAACGAAGTATCATCAATTAAACAAACTTTAAGTAATGCGCATTAACTGGAATTACATAAAAGGGATTGTTTTATTGGCTTTAACTGCAGTCATGTTGGCTTTTGGTACCATCAAAAATAACGACCGCATATTAAGGGATGCTTCCATTGTTTTTGTGGGGAAACACAAGTTATTCCTAACCCATGAGAATGTTAATAACTTGTTAGTACAAAAAAATCAGTCTTTAAAAAATGAACAGAAAGAAACTTTAGCTTTGAATGAGGTGGAGCTTGCCCTAAAATCAAATAAACTGGTTAAAAACGCTGAAGTTTCAGTATCTGTAGATGGGGATGTGCGCATAGAAATTGAACAAAAAACACCTATAGCCAGAGTAATTACCAATGACTCCTATTATGTTGATAATCAGGGAAAGGCGATGCCTTTATCTGAAAATTACAGTGCAAGAGTGCCCATGGTTTCAGGATATATAACTCCAAATGACCTTTCAGCACTAACCAAGCTTGCACAGCGTATAGAACAAGATGTGTTTTATAAAACACAAGTAGTTCATATACATGCTAACGAAGACAAAACCTTTACTATGAGGTTAAGAACATATGATTTTGTAATACAGTTGGGTGATTTACATGCACTCGATAAAAAGCTAACCAATTTCAAGGCATTTTATAAAGAGGCCGACGAGAGCAACCAACTCAACCGTTATAAAGCCATTAATTTAAAATTTGATAATCAAGTCATCTGTACCAAAAAATAAAACATGGAAGCAAAACAAATTGCGGTAGGATTAGACATAGGCACTACAAAGATTGTAGCCATGATTGGCCGTGTAAACGACTATGGTAAACTGGAGATTCTAGGTATTGGAAAATCCAAGAGTTTAGGAGTTCACAGGGGCGTAGTAAATAATATTACACAAACCATCCAATCCATTCAACAAGCAGTTCAAGAAGCTGAATTAGCCAGCGGACAAAAAATTAATGAGGTTACTGTGGGTATTGCCGGACAGCATATTAGAAGTTTACAACACAGTGATTATATCACCAGGCCAAATTCAGATCAAGTCATAGACGAAGCAGATATAGAACGTTTAATTAACCAAGTTCATAAGCTGGTCATGCTTCCTGGTGAAGAAATCATTCATGTTTTACCTCAGGAATTTAAAGTAGACGGCCAAGCCGAGATTAAAGAACCTATTGGTATGTATGGTGGTCGTTTAGAATCCAATTTCCATGTGGTGGTAGGTCAAGTCTCTTCAATCAGAAATATTGGGCGCTGTGTTAAAAGTGGCGGACTAGAATTAGAAGGCATCACTTTAGAGCCCCTTGCCTCTTCTAATGCTGTACTTAGTCAGGAAGAAAAAGAAGCAGGAGTAGCCTTAATAGATATAGGTGGTGGAACAACAGATTTAGCCATTTTTAAAGATGGGATTATTAAGCATACCGCAGTCATTCCTTTTGGCGGTAATGTGATCACAGAAGATATTAAAGGGGGCTGTTCTATTATAGAGAAACAGGCAGAGCTTTTAAAAATCAAGTTTGGATCGGCTTGGCCAGGAGAAAATAAGGAAAACGAAATTGTTTCTATCCCAGGTTTACGCGGACGAGAGCCTAAAGAGATTACCCTTAAAAATTTATCAAAGATTATTCATGCCCGTGTGGTAGAAATTGTTGAACAGGTATATGTAGAAATTAAAAACTACGGTCATGAGGAGCAAAAAAATAAACTTATTGCTGGGATTGTATTAACTGGTGGTGGAAGTCAGCTTAAACATCTTAAGCAATTGGTAGAATACATAACAGGTATGGATACCCGTATTGGTTATCCTAATGAGCATTTGGCTGGAGATAGTGATCAAGAGATTGCAAGTCCCTTGTATGCTACTGCAGTAGGTTTGGTAATGGATGGTGTAAGACGACAACAAAGGCGCATGCAACATGAACAGGAACTAAATGGTGATTCCTCAGATTCAGAAACATCAGAAAGTGAGGGTCAAGATTCTGGGACACCTGAAACACCTGTAAGAGAACGACGTTCATTATTAGATAAACTAACAGAGCGCTTGAAAGAATTTTTAGATAACGCAGAATAATTAACAAATAATAAACTAACCCTAAAACATAACCAACATGAGCAGCGATAATGATTTAGGAAACATTGCATTCGATTTGCCAAAACACCAGTCTAATGTCATTAAGGTCATTGGTATTGGTGGTGGAGGAAGTAATGCCATCAACCACATGTTTCAACAAGGCATTAAAGGTGTCGATTTTGTAATTTGTAATACAGATGCCCAGGCATTACAAAACAGTGGTGTTCCCAACAAAATTCAACTGGGTGTTAATCTTACCGAAGGACTTGGAGCTGGAGCTAATCCTGATATTGGGGAACAGGCGGCTGTTGAAAGTCTTGAAGATATCAGAACCATGCTAGATACCAATACCAAAATGGTATTCATTACGGCAGGAATGGGCGGTGGAACCGGAACTGGTGCGGCCCCTGTTATTGCTAAAATGGCTAAAGAAATGGATATTCTAACGGTAGGTATTGTGACCGTACCCTTTCAGTTTGAGGGGAAATTACGTAATGATCAAGCCCAGAAAGGCGTGGAAAATTTAAGAGGCCATGTAGATTCACTTATTGTAATAAACAATAATAAGTTACGAGATGTTTATGGCAATTTAGGTTATAAAGCAGGTTTTTCTAAAGCCGATGAGGTATTAGCTACAGCCTCTAGAGGCATAGCAGAAGTCATCACGCATCACTATACCCAAAACATTGATTTACGTGATGCTAAAACCGTATTAAGTAACAGCGGAAGCGCTATAATGGGTTCAGCAACTGTTTCTGGAAATAGCAGAGCTAAAGATGCTATTGTTAAAGCACTAGATTCTCCACTTCTTAATGATAATAAAATTAACGGCGCGAAAAACGTTCTGCTTCTCATCGTGTCGGGAATGCATGAAATTACCATTGACGAAATAGGAGAAATCAACGATTATATCCAAACAGAGGCTGGTAATAATGCTAATATTATTATGGGTGTTGGTGAAGACGAATCCCTTGATGAATCCATAGCTGTTACCGTAATTGCCACAGGTTTTGATGTAGATCAACAATATGAAATTACCAATACCGAGGCTAAGAAAGTCGTTCATGATTTGGAAGAGACTCCAAAAACTCAGGAAACTATAAAGGCACCAGAAGTGCCTCCCATACCCGAAGCTGAAGTGGCTGAACCAGAAATCGTGAAACCCACTGTTGAGGTTAAACCTATTGAGGCTGTAGATGAACAACAAGAGCCAGCCAAAGTAGTACATGTATTGGATATTGATGACATGAATGTTGCAGATGAGGTTGTGGTTACTCCCCAGGCTAAACCGGTTTTGGAAGCACCTACTATGGATCTTATTCCAACAACAGAATTAATTAAAAACATCAATGTGGTCTATGAAGAAGTTGTAGATACCACTTCTCAAGTAGATATAGACATAGAAGAAGATATTACAATTACCACTTTAAATTCATCCGAAAATGAGTCTGCTCCTTCTGCAAATCCTGTGGTGCATGAAGAACATAACACTCTTGAGGAGGACCAGCAAATAGCTTTTACTTTCGAGTTGTCTGTTGATCAAAATCAAGATCAAACGTCATCGGTTTCAGAGCCAGTGGTTCACAATTTAGAGGATGCTAAAGCTATTGAAGTTAATGATTACATAGAGGTAATTCCTGTAACTCAGTCTGATGCTAGTGGTGAACAAACGGTGGCTTATGATGAGTCTGATGACATTCAACTTAATTCCCAAGCTGACGACTCAGCGGCTCAAAAAGAAATTACAGAGCGCCCCATTGTAGATCCAATTCATACGCCAATTAAAGATTCCATGCAGAATCGTAATGAGGATCGCGTTAATCGACTCAAAGATTTCAATTACAAGTTTCAAAAGCAAGTGGATGATTTGGAGAAAGAACCCGCCTATAAGCGTATGGGCTTGGAGTTAGATCAAACCACACATTCATCAGACGTTAATGTCTCCCGTCTATCGGTTGGCACAGATGATAATGATGATATCCAACTGCGCGATAACAATTCATTCTTACATGATAATGTAGATTAGATGAATACCGCTTAAAAATCTTAAAAGTCGAAACCAGGCGCATGTGGGTTTCGGCTTTTATTTTTATATTCGCAAAAAACGAAATTATGGCTTTACAAACTGATATCATGACCGCTATGAAGGCAGCCATGAAAGAGAAAGATCAAACAGCATTAGCAGCTTTACGTGCTGTCAAATCAGAAATCTTATTAGCTCAAACGGCATCAGGTTCCAAAGAGGGCTTGACTGAAAAGGATGAGATTAAGTTATTATCTAAGTTGGTAAAGCAACGCAAAGACAGTGCGGCTATTTTTTCAGAACAGGGTCGTAACGACTTGGCAGAGCCAGAATTAGCTCAGGCAGAAGTTATAGCACAATTTCTACCAGCACAATTATCAGAGGAAGAAATTACATCAGTAGTAACCGCTACTATAGCCCAATTGGGTGCTTCGGGCATGAAAGATATGGGTAAAGTCATGGGTGTGGTTAATGGTAAACTGGCAGGCCAGGCTGATGGCAAGACGATTTCTACCATTGTAAAGGCTCAACTTACAGCATAAAAGCATAATTAAATTTTAAAATAACGGCCCCGTGGCGCAACTGAATAGCGCATCAGATTTCGGCTCTGAGGGTTGTAGGTTTGAATCCTACCGGGGTCACGAATAAATCAAAAAGCAAGCAAAACCATAAAGCTTGCTTTTTTGGTTTTGCGGCTTTTTGATTTTCAGTGCGGCGCACTGTTAGGATCACGAAGTAATCCTTTTATATT
>JBELHJ010000016.1:38093-42674 GCA_042091495.1 Bacteroidota bacterium | reverse complement strand
TACTATCACCTCCCAATACAGGAAACGAAACTAGCTTGGCTAAAAGGTCTTTAACATGCATATGTAATTAACTATAATTTGTTGCGACTGCTATAACTATTGCCACAAACGAGAGCATTAAAATAAGGATTAAAACAGGAAAAATAAATCGTATCCACCGGTCTATAGGAACCCTACACATACTAAGCATAGCTATAAGTCCGCCAAGGGTTGGATTTACGAGATTAGAAATACCGTCTCCTATTTGAAATGCCAAAATAGTAATTTGCTGGGTTAGTCCAAGTGATTCTCCTAAAGGTAGCATCACAGGTAAAGTGGCAAGTGCTTGTCCACTTCCAGAAGGAATAAAGAAATTAATAACGGTTTGAGAGATAGACATTCCTATGGCCGCCACATATAAAGGCAGCCCTTCTAACATAGTTGAGAGTTGGTATGAAATGGTGTCTCCAATATTCCCCATTTCCATAAGCACTTTAATAGATGTAGCAAACCCAACAAGAAACGCACCAGGTGCTGCAAAAGCTACGCCCTCAAGCAGAGTTTCACTAATACTAGTGGCACTCATTTTAGAGGCAATACCACACAACAAAGCAATCATTAAGAATACAGCTGAAAGCTCATTGATATGCCAATTTAAATTAAAAACGCCATAGAGGATAACGATCAAACCCAAAAGGAAAATACTTATAACAGACCAGTTTTTTGAGCTTAAGGTGTAATCTTTTAGCGGTTTTGATAAAGCTAAATTATTGGTATCTAAACCTAGGGCTAAACTTTGTTTAGGATGATTACTAATTTTTATAAAATAGCGTACGTTGTATATTGCCATAATGGTTAATCCAGAAAAACACAAGGCAGTTCTTAAAAGTGCCCCTGAAAACATGGGAAGCTCTGCCAATTTATGACCTGTACCAACGGTATAAGGGTTAATGGGTGATAGTCCAAAACCAATGGTCATGGCTCCAACTGAAATTCCTGCAGCAAGCATTAAATCGCCTCCTAGTGCTAAACTTAGCATGGCTGCAATGGGCACTAAAGCGATGTTGTTTTCATAACCAACCGTAACTCCTAAAAGGCCATACATAAATGTCATAATAACGATGATCAAGTTTTTACGTTGTAGCCCTAATGTTTTAATTAAAGTGCCTACGGCATTTTCTATAGCTTTTGATTTTTCCATGAATCCAAACATAATACCACCTGCAATTACAATAAAAATAATTTCTACACCAGCTTTGAAACCAAGCGGAATAGCCTTAAATAGTTCTAATAAATTTACGGGGGTAGAAGCAATGACTTTGTAGGAATTTGGTACTACGGTACTTCGACCATCTATAATAACACGCTCATAGGTCCCCGCCGGCAGTACATAGGTTAAAAGTGATACCAAAACAATGATGCTAAACAACATGGCGATGGCATGGGGGATACGTTCAAAAATACTTTTATGCTTCATACTAGAGTTGGTCAACTAATTAACTATACCAATATAAGTACAACTAATAAAACAGAATTGGATTTAATCCATTAATCCAATATATTATGTAAATTTAACGTTAATTATATTTTAAATAAATATTAAAACAAATACTATTGTTCCCTATTAACAAACTAACCTAATGAAAGTAAAATCTTACACGATAGTCTTATGTTTATTTCACACTATTACTTTTACAGGTCAAGATCAACAGTTTAAATCATGGACAGCCATTAATTATGGCTTGGAACTTAATAAAAAATGGGAAATTGATTTTGGGTTACAACTGCGCTTAAAAGATAATCTGGAGACAATAGATAGTTACCTTGCTCAATCTGAAACAACTTTTAAGCCTTTAAAACGACTTAAGCTATTATTACAATTACGGTATTATAAAAAAAATGATAATCAAGGGAATCGTCAAGGTTACGATAATTTTTTTCGCTACCGTATAGGCATTCAAAAACAGTTCAAATTAGAACCTGCTACCTTTAATTTGAGATTGGCATACCAAAACAGATTGTCTTTGGACAGGAAGAGATTTGATAGTGAAGAAGAATGGCTTGATTACGGAAAAAGATCAAAAAAAGTATTTCGGTTAAAACCATCAATTCATTTGAAAATTAAAAATTGGCCTTACGATCCGTTGTTTTATGTTGAATATTTTCAGGAAATGGATGATAGTGGTATTTCTTTGAGTGAAAATAGAGAAAGAGCTTACAGATATGGTTTTGGTACCAGAGTAAAGCTGTCAAAAAATCAAATTTTATCAGTGATCTATTTTTATGAAAAGTCTGAATCTTTATCGCATTCAAATCAATATGCAAGTGTCTTATCAGTAAAGTATATTTTTAAAAACAAGAAAAAAGTTAAGCCTACAAAACAAACTACATAAGTTAGTATTCAAAATTATTTATGACTGATTTAAAACATATTTTATCCAAATTTTCAAACATTCAACTAAATCAAATGGATAAAGTGCGTTTGATGAAACGTGTTGATAAAAAATATTTAATGTCTTACAATCAATTATTACAATTACTTCCTTTGATTAAAGATGACTATTCCTGTTTAACCATAGACAATTTGAGATCTTTTAATTATGTAACTAAATATTACGATAGTCCAAAATTATTAATGTATTATGATCATCACAATGGAAAATTAAATCGCTTCAAGATTAGATTTAGAGACTATGAATATATTGAAAACTCTTTTTTAGAAATTAAAATAAGAACAAACAAGGGCATAGTAATTAAAGAGCGAAAAGAGGTTGGTTATAAAAATCACAACTTAACTCAAAATAATTTGAAATTTATTAATGATAACCTGCCTTATGATTTAAAACCCTTAGACGTTAAGCTAGCTAATAATTTTAAAAGAATAACATTGGTTAATCTGGAACAAAATGAACGTGTTACTATTGACACTAATATTGTTTTTTCTAATAGTGATTTTCAAATTGAATTACCCCATTTAGTTGTGGTTGAACTAAAGCAGGAAAAGCAAAATTTAAACGCTTCAATAGCCCAAATTTTTAAGGAAAATAGAATAAGCTCAACAAGTTTTAGCAAGTATGCTATTGGTATGGCATTAACTCATAATGGAGTTAAAAAAAACAAGTTTAAACAAAAAATAAATTATATAAACACAATTTAATATGGAATTATTTGGAATTGAGTTGTTTGATAAACAAGATCTTATAAAGTTACTTTTCAAGTTTGCAATAAACTTGGGGTTTCTTGTTATAATAGTGAGATACATTTACTACAAAACTAAAGATGAAAAGGATTATGTATTCACATTTTTCATGTTTAATATTTTAACCTTTTTAATATGCTATTTACTGAGAAAGGTACCTATTGAAATGGGATTTGCTTTAGGTTTATTTGCGGTATTTGGCATCTTAAGATACAGAACAGAAACCGTTCCTATAAGACAAATGACTTACTTGTTTATTGTAATAGGTTTATCAATGATTAACTCCCTATCTAATAAGTCTATAAGTTGGGTTGAAATTCTTATGGCCAATTCAATTATTGCTGGCGTAACATTTGTGATTGATAAGTTGCTATTTAATAATGTTTTAAAGAGAAAATCAATTATCTATGAGCGCATTGATTTAATTAAACCAGAACATCATGAAGCGCTATTGAGCGATCTTGAATCAAGAACAGGCATAGCAATACATTCTTATGAAATTGGTGCTATTGATTTTCTCAGAGATACGGCCAAAATAACAATTTACTATCGTTCTTATTAGTTTATAGATTTTACCTAAACAATATAAACTGTTTGGTCTGTTGTTTTCGCCCTTGAGAAACCTTTAGTAGGTAGATGCCATTTTTAATAAAATTAGGAATTTGGATATGGTGATCTAATAAATTGCTTTGAAGTTTAGTTTCGTATAATTTTTTTCCAGTTAAATCAATAATTTCAATAACATTCTGATCTGACCCACTTTTTAATCTCAGATTAATTTGTCCTTTAGAGGGTACAGGTGATATATTGAATAAGGATACTGTTTTAGAGGAAGTACTAAGTGTATTAAATGCATTTGAGGCCCCAATATTTGGAATCTTATTTTCTAAATCTACTGATATACCAAAGGGATCTGTAAGTGACAAACTCGAAATGTTTTCAAAAATACCCTGACCTGCCATAGGGAATACAGGTTCAATAAAAGTTGTTCCTTGATCTACAGCACCACTATTAGAGTTCAAGACATAGCCGTCTTTATTGGTAGCTCCTGCAGAAGTAAATTGGGGATTAGTGAAAACAGGTGATACATCTAAATCAACAAGGTCTTGCCCAATATTACCATAAAACAAATTATTAGCAACTAACAACTCACTATTGGTGTCAATATTCAGAGTGACACTAGCACCTATACTAGACGAGCCTTCTGTCATGAAAATATTATTATAGATGTATGTGTTTTCAGAATTAATAAAAATATCAGGGGTGTAATTGATATTGGTATTATAGCTGCTATTCACATAAATTGTATTATTATAAATATAGTTTTCATCAGATTTAACAGCATTCCCACTTCCAGCATAATTAGAAACCCAAATAGAGTTGCCTTTTGTGTTTCTGAAACC
>JBELHJ010000016.1:36211-37993 GCA_042091495.1 Bacteroidota bacterium | reverse complement strand
GTGTGATTAAAATCATTGTTTTCTATTAAAGCATTACAGGTTTTAGATAATATCACACCAGAACCACCCGTGTAATAAAAATTGTTATCCCTTACTATAATGTTTTGGTTTCTATTGTAACAATCATTATTGTCATCAGAGGGGCCAGCATGAAGCGACCAAACACCAGCTTTTCCAATGTTAGTGAAGTAGTTGTTTTCAATAATCACATCTTTTATTGCTATTTCAGTATCTGGTTCACTAGCAGTAGCTTCAAGTCTTATTCCAGCAACTTTCATGGTGTTAAAATCACTAGAGTTAGCAGCGGGAACGGTAACCCCTAAAACATTTGAAATCTTTAGATTTGAAAAATTTAAATTACCTGTTATTCCTCCCCATTTATCAGTAAAAACACGAATACCAAAACTTTGATATTCTTGGTTGCCATAACGGGTATCATTTTTACGATCATTTTGTACCCATAAATTAGTTATGTTTAGGTAGCTGGAATTAATAATTTTTATAGCTTCAAGATAATCACCACCCTCAATATCACCAGAACCTTTAATTATTGGAAGTTCGCCTGTACCATAATTTGAAATTATTATAGGATTGGCTTCTGTACCAGAACGCTTAATGATTAGCTGACTAACAAAAGTATCACCAGATTTAAACAGGATTTTGGCACCTGGTGCTAAGGAGCCTCCATTATTATTATTTTCAACTACAGTATTTACTTTAGCAATAGTTTTCCATGGATTTTGAATACTTCCATCGTTATTATCATCTCCATTATTGCTTACATAAAAGGCGTTACTATCTGATGAAGAAATAATAAATTTATCCAAAAATATATCACTTAAAGTCAACTGAAACTTTAAGGTGTTATTTCCTTCATTTAAATCGACTTCAATGAATGTTGATTTTGCGGGATTTTGGTAGGCCCAATTAGAAGGGTTAAGGTAAACGGTTTGAACGCTATTATTGACATAAAGGTCTAATTCTTGTGCTGTATTTCCATTAAAATGAAGTATTTCAAGGTTGTATGTTCCAGCACTGGGCACATTATTTATATAGAATTCTAGATTGGCTTTTTCACTTGCAATGTAGGCTTTTACAAATGCACCAGCAGAAGCATTATTATGATTGAAAACCTCATGATTTCCCGATATCAATGTTGCTTCTGCTTCAATATTAAAATTAAAGTCGTTAGCAAATAATGATTGCGTTAGTATTACTGCAATAACAAATAGAACTGATTTGAGTCTATTATAATTTTTGAAAAGGTAATTCATAGAAAATTTCATTAATGCTTAAAGATAACAAATTACCCCATGCAACCACGCTATTTAGTGTATAAGATACATTTAAAAATTTTATTATTTGATTATTCTTAAATTTTCAATTATTGAAAAATCAATTTTAAGTCTACTACTTAAAATTATTAAGATTTAATCTGAGATTTAACTTAACATTGCCACAACAGTGCTGCAATTTTATACTATAATTCTAGCGATTTAGATAAATAATGATCAATTCAACAAGAACTATCATATAATTTATGTATGATTATTGTAGGGTGATACTTTTTTTAAGCAAAATTATTTAAGACTAATTTTGAATTATTCACAATTGCCATAAATATGGTAAGTATTTAAAGACTAACTATTTTAACTAATGACTAAAAGAAAATCGATTTTTTTAGGTAAAAGTGAACTTCACTTTGATGATCATAATGTAGAAGGAGAAACGGTAACTTTAGAAGGCGAATTATTCTACAAGATTTCCAATTTTGATAAGATG
>JBELHJ010000016.1:21788-36111 GCA_042091495.1 Bacteroidota bacterium | reverse complement strand
AACGGTAACTTTAGAAGGCGAATTATTCTACAAGATTTCCAATTTTGATAAGATGCGCCCTTTTTTCATGAGTGTGGTAAGCCACTCTGATCATTGGCTATTTATTTCAAGTACGGGAGCTTTGTCTGCAGGACGTAAAAACAGTAATTATGCCTTATTCCCTTATTATACTGATGATAAAATTTCAGAGGCTTTCGAAACTACAGGAAGTAAAACTATTTTTCTTATAGATGATGCAGATAGAAAATGCTTGTGGGAACCTTTTTCAAAATTATATGCTAATGTTTATCATATAGAAA
This sequence comes from Bacteroidota bacterium, assembly GCA_042091495.1. Taxonomy (GTDB): domain Bacteria; phylum Bacteroidota; class Bacteroidia; order Flavobacteriales; family Flavobacteriaceae; genus JBELHJ01. The sequence continues at coordinate 35,812 of JBELHJ010000016.1, read as the reverse complement.
GAAATCTTTATAAAAACAGTCTAGGAAACAAACTCATTTTTGAGGAGATCAATCATGATCTTGAATTATCATACAAGTACTCGTGGGCGGTCTCTGAGAAATACGGCTTTGTAAGAACTTCTGTTTTACAATCGAATTCTAATAAATCAAAAACGATTTCAGTGCTCGATGGTATTCAAAATATCATACCATGGGGTTTAGAGGAGTATCTCCAAAACACATATAGTAATTTAGTAGACGCTTACAAAAAAAATGAATTAGATCAGGATACCGGTATTGGAATTTATTCACTTAGTGCGGTAATAGTAGATAGAGCTGAACCTAGTGAGGCACTAAAAGCTAATTTGGCATGGTCATTAGGTCTTGAATCACCAAATCATTTAATAACATCCGCACAAGTTGAAGCGTTTAGAAAAGGAGAATCTATTAGTGAAGAGGTCGATGTAAGAGCAGAACGGGGCGCCTATTTCTTAAGCACTTCATTATCATTAGAACCCAATTCATCAAAAACTTGGCGTATTGTATCTGATGTTAATAAATCAGTCACAGATGTTGAGTTTTTAAAGAATTTAATTAAATCAGAGGCGAATCTTAATCAACTTATTGATGAAGACATAACCGAAGGCAGCGAGAATTTGAGACATTTAGTTGCTGCGGCAGATGGTTTACAATTAACACAAGATGGATTAAGAAATATTAGACATTTTTCTAATACCATGTTTAATATTATGAGAGGTGGGATTTTTGATAATAATTATAATATTGAGAAATCAGATTTTAGTTCCTATTTAAAGAAAGCAAATTTAAAATGCTACGAATCTCACTATGACATTGTTGCTTCACTCTCAGATACATTTAACTTAAAAGATTTAAAATCGTTATTAGACTCCATTTCTAATCCAGATTTTAGTAGACTAACTAATGAGTATTTACCACTAAAGTTTTCAAGACGTCATGGGGATCCAAGTCGTCCTTGGAATAAATTTTCAATCAATACTAAAAATGAGTCCGATGGTTCTAAAGTATTAGATTACCAAGGTAATTGGAGAGATATTTTTCAAAATTGGGAAGCCTTAGTGCACAGTTATCCTGATTTTATATCTGGTATGATTACCAAATTTTTAAATGCAACAACTTTTGATGGTTATAATCCTTACAGAGTAACCAAAGGTGGTTTTGATTGGGAAACCATAGAGCCAGATAATGCGTGGTCCTACATTGGATATTGGGGAGATCATCAAATTATATATTTACTTAAATTCTTAGAATTTGCCGAAGATTATTTTCCAAGCCAACTAGAATACTGGTTGGAAGATGAAGCTTTTGTTTATGCCAATGTGCCCTATAAAATAAAAGACTATGAGTCTATATTAAACGATTCTAAAAACACGGTTGATTATGATTTTGATTTGGCCGACTCTATTGAAAAGCGTCGATCTGAAATTGGTGCAGATGGTGCCTTATTGCATTTACAGAATGGAGAAATATATCATGTTAATGGTTTAGAAAAACTTATAGCTACATTGTTATCTAAGCTTTCTAATTTTATACCAGAAGCAGGAATCTGGATGAATACGCAACGTCCAGAGTGGAATGATGCTAATAATGCATTGGTTGGTAATGGTGTTTCTATGGTTACCCTTTATTATATCAGAAGATTTTTAAGCTTTTTTAAAGGTATTGTAGATAAGTCAAAATTTAATGCTTTGCCGTTATCCAAAGAGCTTGCTACATTTTTTACTGATCTTAATGAAACTTTTTTAGAACGTGAACATTTATTGAGATCAAATTTCTCAGACAAAGAGCGTAAGATCTTGATGGATGGGTTAGGAGGCGCTGGTAGCGCCTACAGAGAAAAAATTTATCAAAATGGATTTTCTGGGTTGAAGCAGTTAATATCTAAGGGTAATCTTTCAGACTTTCTTAATTTGGCATTAAAATATGTTGATCATTCTATAGCCTGTAATAAAAGAGAAGACGGATTATATCACGCCTACAACCTCATGTCTTTAGATAGTCCAAAAACTGTTTCTGTTGCTTATTTGTCTGAAATGCTTGAAGGACAGGTTGCTGTTTTAAGTTCTGGTTATCTTGAAACTAAAGAAAGTTTATGGGTTTTAGATGCTATGAAACAAAGTGCGTTATTTAGACCAGACCAGTATACCTATATTCTATATCCCAATAAAATATTACCTCGTTTTACAAATAAAAATTCCATACCTGTGTCTTTTATAAGTCAATCAAAACTAATTAGAGCTTTGGTTAAAGACGAAAATAAGACTCTGGTAGAACAAGATATTAATGGTGAATACCATTTTAATGGTGATTTTCACAATGTTGATGATTTAAAAGTAGCACTCTCAAATTTAGACTCCAGTTATTCTAAGTTAATTAAAAAAGAGCAACAACTTTTAGAGACAGCATTTGAGGCGGTATTTAATCATAAAGCATTTACGGGGCGCTCGGGGACTTTCTTTGGTTACGAAGGGTTAGGCTCTATATACTGGCATATGGTTTCTAAATTATTATTAGCAGTTTCTGAAGTAACACAAAGGGCCTACAATGAAGGCCAATCACAAGATATTATTGGAAAATTATTTGATCATTATTTCGAAATAAATGCAGGACTTGGTCTTAATAAGTCGCCAGAATTGTATGGTGCTTTTCCAGTAGATGCTTATTCACACACTCCAGCAGGAAAAGGTGTGCAACAACCGGGAATGACTGGTCAAGTTAAAGAAGATGTTTTAAGTCGTATTGCTGAAATAGGCGTAGAGGTAAAAGAGGGCTGTATTGCCTTCAGACCAATTCTCCTTAGAAATTCTGAATATTTGAAAACACCAAAAGATTTCAATTATGTAGCTGTTGACGATTCTAATCAACTTATAAAACTTAATGAAGGTGAATTGGCTTTTACGTATTGTCAGATACCCGTAATTTACAGTCAGAGTTCTGAAGATGCTTTGGCTATAAAAACCAGAACGGGGGAAGTAGTTCAATTAGAAGGACATCAATTAAATCAACAATTTAGTTCCTCTATATTTTCAAGAATGGGTGATATAGAAGCAGTACACGTTTATTTCAAAAAATAAAAAATAATTGATCATTATAAATACAAATAGGATAGGATCTTGCAAGCATGTTTTTTTAATCGTTTGTAGCATTTTTTTATTGCTCTCATGTGAAAAGACATCAAGCACGGTCAAAGCATCAGATCTTTTAGGAAATGGTGCTTATCCAGCTATATGTTATAGTGGTTACAGAACAGATTCAAGAGCGGTTGAACCCAGCATAGAAGAAATAAAGTCTGACCTAATTTTACTTCATGAGTTGGGATATAGAATTATAAGAACCTATAATGTACATTTCGAACATACAGCCAATATATTGGATGCTATTACTGATTTAAAACAGAATGACTCTGATTTTGAAATGTTCGTTATGTTGGGGGTTTGGATTAATTGTAAAGGGGCTTTCTCTGACAATATAGATCATTCACAAGAAGATTACAAAGGCAATTTAAAAGAAGCTAGGACCACTTTTAATTTGATTAAACAATATCCTGAAATTGTAAAAATTATTGCGGTTGGTAATGAAGCTATGGTTCACTGGCAAACAGATTACTTTGTGGGTCCTCAGGTTATTTTGAGTTGGGTAAATTATTTTCAAGAACTTAAAAAGACGAATCAAATTCCACAAGACATCTGGGTGACTAGTTCTGATAACTTTGCTTCATGGGGAGGTGGTGATACTTCATATCATAATGATTATTTAGTACAATTATACCATGCAGTTGATTACATATCAATGCATACCTATCCTTTTCATGATACTTATTATAGTCAAATTTTATGGTCAAAAGGTTATGATAATATAGCAAATAAGGTAGATAATCAAATGCAAGATGCTGTAAATTATGCCATTACCCAGTATAATGCTGTAAAAGCATACATGCTTAGTTTGGGAATAGAAAAACCAATTCATATTGGTGAAACGGGTTGGGCCACTGTTAGTTCAGATTTTTATGGAGATCTAGGAACATGTGCTGCAGACGAGTACAAACAACAAGCCTATTTTATTGGAATTAACGATTGGGCAAAAGCAAATGACATCTCGGTGTTTTTTTTCGAAGCCTTTGATGAAGCATGGAAAGATTTTAATAATCCAACTGGATCTGAAAATCATTTTGGTCTTTTTACGCTTCAAGGTCAAGCAAAATATGCAGTGTGGTCACAATATAATCTAGATGCACTTTTTCTTAATTCAAGACATGGAAAGCCTTTAAATAAAACGTATAATGGTGATATAGATTCTTTGAAAAGCAATGTTCGTGACGGAAAAATATTTAAATATGGGATATAAGATGAAGTGTGTTTTGAGGATGTTTTTATTAGGGATTGTAATACTCTTCTGTTCTTGTATTAGTCAACAAGAAGACCAAGTCAAAACTGAAGTTTTGGGACGACAAATTTATCATAACGATGTGCCGTATTTTATTAAGGGGGTATGTTATCATCCCGTTCCTAAAGGGGAATCAAAAAGGGCTTTTAACCAAATCGATCACGATTTGAATCTTATGGTTGAAGCGGGTATAAACACCATAAGAGTTTATGAACCTATTGACGATATTGATGTTTTAAATAAAATTTCACAGCATGGTATTAAACTAATAGTAGGTTTTGGTTATGATCAAAATGGAAATTACGATTTAAAAACAGGAAGTTTTTTAAATTATGTGAAACAGTACAATGCGCACCCTGCAATTTTATTTTGGGAGTTTGGAAACGAATATAACTACCATCCGGAGTGGTTTGATGACGATATTAACAATTGGTATGATGTATTGAATCGTTCAGTTAAGGTTTTGAAAGCATACGATCCAAATGCCGTTGTAGCATCTGCTCATGGTGAAATTCCTACAAAAGAAATATTAGAAAAATGTAATACTGTTGATATATGGGGGTTAAATGTTTACCGTTGGGATGATCCTTCTCCTGTATTTAAAGAATGGCAGGATTTATCAAATAAACCCATGTATTTATCTGAAGCAGGGGCAGACAGTTACATGAAAATTAGTAATCACGGTTTTGAGTCAGGAAAGAATTACAAATCACAAGCAGTGGCTAATACCAAAATTTTGAACAGTGTGGTTAATCATCCTTCCATAACAAGTGGAGTATGCGTATTTTCATTTACCGATGGGTTATGGAAAGCCGGTAATCCTAATCAACAAGATATTGGTGGTTGGGCTCCAAACAGTAGTGGTGTTCCTTATGACGGTGCTCCAAATGAAGAGCATTGGGGTATAACAGATATTGATAGAAATAAAAAAGAAACGTACCATGCAATTAAGTCAATATTTAAATCAGAAACTTTAAACCCTTAATTTTGAAATGTTCATTTAATACATATAAACGCGTTATTTTTAGTTTTTTCATAATTACTTTCTGTTCATGTAATCTGGCAACAAAATCAACGTATTCGTTTAAAGTATTTGAAACTTCAAAATCAGGACATAAGCTAAGTGAAATAGATTCTTTTAAATTAGGTTTAGAACCACTAAAATTTAATATATTTCAAGATTCTACTTATCAAACCATTACAGGTTTTGGAGGGGCGTTTACAGAATCCACATCACATTTACTCATGAAAATGTCTTCTGAAAAAAGGGCTGAGATCATTGATGCGTATTTTTCAGATCAAGGCGCCAGGTATTCTTTAACAAGAACCCATATGAATTCTTGTGATTTCTCAGTGGATCATTACTCCTATGCTCCTGTTGAAAATGATACATTACTAAAAGCATTTACAGTTAAGCCAGATGAAGATGATGTCATACCTATAATTAAATTGGCTCAAAAAAGTTCCAGTTCAGGATTTAAAATTATTGCTTCACCTTGGACAGCACCACCATGGATGAAAACTAATAACAACTGGGTTGGGGGCGAATTATTACCTAAGTACTATAAAACTTGGGCTTTATTTTTTTCTAAATATATTTCGGCTTACCAAGAACTTGGGATAGATATCTGGGGGGTTACTGTTGAGAATGAACCACTAGGGAACGGTAATAATTGGGAAAGCATGCATTACACTCCTGAGAGCATGACACAATTTGTTACTAAATATCTTGGGCCTCAGTTAGAAGCGGATTTTAATAATAATATTGTGCTTTTGGGTTACGATCAAAACAGACAGGAACTTAAGGAGTGGGTAGATGAAATGTATAAAGACTCTATAAGCAGTTTGTATTTCAATGGTACAGCAATTCATTGGTATGAGAGTACCTATGATTATTTTCCTAAAGCATTACAATATGCACACGCCAAAGCACCAAATAAATATCTAATTCAAACTGAAGCTTGTGTAGACTCAGAAATTCCTGTTTGGAATAATGATGATTGGTATTGGGAGAAGTATGCTACTGATTGGGGATATGATTGGAGAGAGCAAGAAAATAAGTATTTACATCCTAAATATGCGCCAGTAAATAGATATGCAAGAGATATTATTGGTTGCTTGAATAACTGGGTTGATGGATGGGTAGATTGGAATATGGTTTTAGACAAACAAGGTGGTCCTAATTGGTTTAAGAATTGGTGTGTGGCTCCTGTTATCGTAGAACCAGAAACAGATCGTATTTATTATACGCCACTATACTATGTTATGAGTCATTTTAGTAAGTTCATAAGACCAGGTGCTGAAGTCGTTAAGGTTCAAACTGAAAACACAGAAATTATGGTAACTGCAGCTGTTAATTTAGATGGTAGTGTAGTATTTGTTGCTTTTAATGAATACGATAATTCATATGCTTACGAAATAGAAATAGATGGTGTTATTAAAACTCTTTCTATTGGTCCTCAGTCCTTACAGACTGTTGTAATTACTAACTAACTAACTAACTAATATTATGAATGAAATATCAAAAGAAAAATCACCCTCCGTAGGGATGGATCAAAAAATAGCTTTTGGAATAGGTATGTTTGCGAATCAGATGTTCCCGGCCATACTGGGAATTTTCATGGTTGTATTAGTTGAAGACCTTGGGTTTAATGGTTGGATGTGGTCTGCAGTTTTCCTTTTTCCTAGAATTTTTGATGCCATAACAGATCCATTAATGGGGTTCATTTCAGATAATACAAAATCTAAATGGGGTAGAAGGCGACAATATGTTTTAGTGGGAGGATTAATCATGGGTATTGCATACATTTTCATGTGGCAATTATTTAAAGAGGATACTCTAGAATATAATTTTTGGTACTTCTTTTTATGGTCTTTAGTTTTTTATCTGGGACTAACTATTTTTAGTGTACCCTACGTGGCTATGGGTTATGAAATGAGTGATGATTTTCATGAGCGAACCAGTATTATGGCAATTGCACAATGGATAGGTCAATGGGCATGGGTAATAGCACCTTTGTTTTGGATAATTATGTATGATCCAGAATGGTTCCCTTCGGCAGATGTTGCTGTTCGTGAATTGGCTATATGGGTGGCCATACCTTGCGCCGTTTGTGCTATTGTGCCTGCACTTTTTATAAAAAGTAAATCTACCTTAGATGAAGATTACGAACCTTTAAATTCTTCAAATATTGGTAACAGTTTGGTAAAAATCCTTCAAAGTTTTGTAGAGGCTTTTAAGATTAAAGAATTTAGAAAACTGTGTGGGGCTACGTTCCTCATATTTAATGCTTTTAATACGGTAGCTGCACTTACTTTTTTTGTAATTGTTTATAAATTATTTAATGGTGATGCTGGTGCTAGTGGTATTTGGGTATCTATGTTTGGCTGTGTGGGAGCGCTAGGAACTACTTTTATTGTAATTCCATCTGTAGCATGGCTTTCCAAGAAATTTGGGAAGAAGAAAGCATTCATGCTGTCTCAGTCAATTTCTTTGATTGGTTACGTTATGCTATATTTTTTATTTGTTCCTGGTAAACCATGGTTGTACATGATTGCCTTACCATTTTTCTCCTTTGGTATAGGCAGTTTGTTTACCATTATGATGTCAATGACAGCCGATGTCATTGATATAGATGAAGTAAACTCTGGAAAACGTAGAGAAGGTATTTTTGGTGCAATCTACTGGTGGATGGTCAAAGTAGGTTATGGTATTGCAGGCGCTTTAAGTGGTGTAATTATTACTGTAGTTGGTTTTAATCCAGATTTAACAACAATTGATCAACAGGCTGCGGTAGACGGATTGCATGCGTTCTTTTGCTTTTTTCCAATGGGTGGAACAATTTTAGCAATGTTAGTTATGAAAGACTATGATGTTACTGAAGAACGCGCTAAAGCTATTAGAAAAGCATTAGGTAAATAATAAAAAAAAACACTCCAAAAAGGAGTGTTTTTTAATGTTATGCTGTTTGAGGTCTTAAATTAAAGAATTCAATATAGCTCTCCGGGTTTTTCACCGTACCCCGTTCAGAAATCAAAGTAATATCAATGGCTCTGTTTTTTGCTTTTAATGAAAAGTCTTCTAAAATTTCTATGATATCATTATCCAGAAATCTTGTTTTTCTTACATCTAATTCCAAAGCTGAAGATTCTGGAAGCGCATCGAGTTCTTTTAGGATAGCCCCTTTATTTAAGAAGGTCACTTCTTCAGCTAAAGTCATTTTAAATTTTTGACTTCCTTCGCTCTTGTCTTCAATATGTAAAAAATGAGAATTTTGAAAACTTTTATAAATTACTACAAAAAGACCTACGGCTAATCCCATTCCAATACCCTTAAGTAGATCTGTACCAACAATACCAACTACAGTAACGATAAAAGGTACAAACTGCTTCCATCCTAACTTATACATTTTAATAAAGAGTTCAGGCTTAGCTAATTTATATCCAACAATGAATAGTACTGCAGCTAACACCGCTAAAGGAATATTGTTCAATAAATTGGGAATAAGTAATACAAAGATTAATAATAAAAATCCGTGAACAATAGCAGATATTTTTGTTCTACCTCCAGAGTTGATATTAGCAGAGCTTCTAACAATTACCTGAGTAACAGGTAAACCTCCAATTAAACCAGAAACAATATTACCCGTTCCTTGAGCAAATAATTCTCTGTTGGTTGGAGTCACATTTTTGTATGGATCTAATTTATCTGTGGCTTCAACACACAAGAGCGTTTCCAAACTGGCAACGAGTCCAATAGTAAATGCTGTGATTAAAACATCAGGATTTGTAATAGCGGCAAAATTTGGAAAGTTCATTTGGCTTTTTAAGCTGTCAAAACTGTCAAAAATAGGAACATCTACCATATTTGGGCCTGCAATCTCAAGACCACTTCCCTTAGTAGATAAATAATATATTATTCCAATAACTACAGAAACAATAGGGCCTTGAATAATTTGAAAAAACTTCCCTTTTTTTGAAAGTACGCTATTCCATAGTAACAAAATGAAAAGGCCAATCGTCCCAATTATAATGGATGAAGTTTCAATTTTTTCTAAACTTCCGAAGAAGTCTGTGAGACTAAATCCTTTTGTTTTTGCATCGATGTGTCCAAAAAAGAAAGGTATTTGCTTGATGAAAATAATGATACCAATACCAGTTAGCATTCCTTTAATTACTGAGGAAGGAAAGTAGTATCCTATTATTCCTGCACGTGCTACACCAAGAAGAATTTGGAATACACCGGCCAATACTACAGCCACTAAAAAGTCTTGCATGCCAAGATCTTGAATTGCAAGGTAAACAATGGCCGCAAGTCCTGCAGCAGGTCCACTAACCCCAATTTTAGATCCACTTACAGGTCCCACAATAATACCTCCTACTATACCTGCAATCAATCCGGAAAACAGTGGAGCTCCACTGGCTAGAGCAATACCAAGACATAAGGGTAATGCTACAAAAAATACGACTACAGAAGCCGGGATATCGGCTTTTAAATATTTAAACATGTTTGAATTTTCCATTTTAATAAATTAAGATTAAAGATTTTGTCCATCAGTAATTGATGGATTTTGGTTTTGTTTAGAAACGAAGTTTGAAATCTTAACTTATATCGGGTGGTGGCGATGTAATACTATAAGAAATTTCTATACAATTTGGTGTAATTGCTAGTATCTTTCGAGTTGAATTACTTTTATTGAATTCAAGTGCATCAGAATTACTTGAAGGATCTTGAAGTTCAAGATCATCTTTTTCTTTCTTATCGTTCTTTTCATTTTTATCATTATGATCATCGAACAATGAAAATTCAATTTTAAACTCAGAATCTAAAGCGTGATTTATAGTTTCTGAGGCTACCTGTGATGCAAATGAAATGACCACCAAAAAAGTGATTATGATACGGGATGTATTCAAAAAACAATAGTTATTATTAGTCATTAATTGTTTGAAAGCGTTAAAAGTAAAAGGATACATTAAAATTCCAAAATAAATTAACAATAAATTAGGGAGTTGAGGTAATTTTTATTTCCAATATATCAGACATTATAAGTATCTTATTTATCTAATATTTTTGATTATGAATTTAATTATAAAGGGAATTTGGGTAACTGCAATGTGCTCTGTTTTTTTTACTTATGCCGAGGTTAAATTACCAAAACTGTTAAGTGATGGTATGATTTTGCAACGCAACGAACCTATTAAGATATGGGGAACATCAGCAGTTGGGGAAGAAATAACCATCCAGTTTTTAGAACAAACTTTTAAAACTATTTCTTCTAATAAAGGCCAATGGGACATTACTTTACCACCCATGTCTCACGGCGGACCCTATGAAATGTCCATCAAAGGTGAAAACGAAATAGTATTAAAAGATATTTTAATAGGTGATGTTTGGTTGGCATCTGGACAGTCTAATATGGCTTTTACTATGAGTAAGGTTAGTGAACTTTATGCGCAAGAGATTACTAATTCAAGCAATCAATTTATTAGACAATTTAAAGTCCCCAAAACCATACAGTTTAATAGGCCAAAAGCAGATTTTTTTTCAGGACAATGGGAGTCTGTATCCCCAAATTCGGTACCTGGTTTTTCTGCGGTAGCTTACTTTTTCGCAAAACAAATTTATGAGAATTATGGAGTGCCTGTTGGAATTATAAATTCTAGTGTTGGTGGAACGCCTGCTCAAGCATGGACTTCATCAGAATCCATAAAACAAATTCCTGAATATTTTTTCAGAACAGAGCAGTTAAAACTAGATGGTTTTATAGAAGGTATAGAAAAAGCGACCCAAAGAGCCAATAAAATTTGGAATGAAAGTGCTAATGATAATGATGAAGGACTAATTAATAAATGGTATAACAAAAATTTAGATGATAGTGACTGGGACACCATGAATTGTCCTGGTCAATGGCAAAAAAAAGGTACTTCTGCACAAGGTGTGCTTTGGCTTCGTAAGCATATAGAATTAAACTCAACAAATATTAGCGACGCTACGCTTAAACTAGGTCGCTTTGTAGATGCCGACGCCGTTTATATTAACGGTAAGTTATTGGGTAAAACAGCTCACAAATTTTTACACAGAAAATATGATGTACCTCAATCTTTATTGCATGAAGGTATCAATACCATAGCCGTTAGATTGGTTACCTATAGAGGTAAACCCGCCATGTTAAACGGTGCTGAATACAGTTTTAGATTAAAAGATACATTGATCCCATTAGAGGGGCTATGGAAAGCTAAAAAAGGATTTTCAATCCAAGCACTGCCAAAACCTCATAATTTTAGTTGGGAGCCCACTGTGTTATACAATGGCATGATTGCCCCATTAAAGGATTACAAATTAAAAGGGGCAATATGGTATCAAGGTGAGGGTAATGTTAGAAAAGCAGTTCAATATGATTCGTTATTTCCTATAATGATTAACGATTGGCGCAAACAATTTAATCAAGAATTACCATTTCTTTTTGTGCAGTTGGCCAATTATTTAAAACCTGTAGATCAACCAGAATCTAGTGCTTGGGCACGATTAAGAGAAGCGCAACTAAAAACATTAAAACTGCCTAAAACAGGAATGGCTGTAATCATTGATGTAGGTGAGGCCTATGATATCCATCCTAGAAATAAGAAAGCTGTTGGTTACCGTTTAGCACTAGAAGCAGATCGTATTGTTTACAATCAAAATACCAGGCCATCACCTGTTTTAAAGTCTCTAAAAATTAAGGGAGACACAGTAATATTATGCTTTAATAAAAAAGCAAGTAAGCTCTTAAAAAAGGGTGATGACCCCCTAAAATACTTTAGTATATCTGCAGCAGATATGCAATTTGAATGGGCCAATGCCAAGATAGTAGGCAAATACCGTGTTAAAGTTTGGAATTCAAAAATTCCAAATCCAAAAGCAGTAAGGTATGCTTGGGCAGATAATCCTGAAGGGGTAAATTTTTATACCACAGATAACAGACCTATAAGTCCTTTTAGAACGGATGAATGGGAAAAATAAAACCTTATCATTTGATAAGGTTTTAAAGTTGTATTATTCAGCAATAATAAATTGTTTGGTGGGCTTGCTAACAGCTTCCCAGTTACTGCCCACATAGGTGAGTACTTCATCGGTATGTGATCTGGCTAAATCCCACATTTCTTTTTCTTTATCACTCATCTCACCAGAGGCATTAGCGTCGTGATCTTTAGCCAAATCTTTTAAAGACTTATACCACAATGCTGTTTGAAAGGTGTATGATGAACCACTATAATGCCCTGTAGGTACGATGGCTTTAACATAACCTTGATCAATAGCAGGCTGTCTAGAAATCTCTCTCCACAGTGTCATAAAGCTTGAACGATCCCACCAACTAGGGTTAAACTTACTAAAGACAACGGTATGTTTTTTTGTAAAATCAATGCCTTTATCAGTGATGTAGAAATCATCGTTGAAAGCAACTCGAACTTCATCTGAGTGGTCCTCTATAAATAGTCTAAGGTATTTACCCCAACCTTTTTTAAGATTTTCTTTCTCTTCATCTGTGGCATCCATAGCATCTATATTCTTAAAAACTTCGTCTTTTGGATTAACAGCACTGGCTTGCGCTACCACATCAGGGAAGGTTTCAATAACCTGAAAGGTAAAATCACTACCATAAGTATGTGTAAATAACCAAGTAGAAGTCCACTTATTTTCTTCAGAACCCATTAAATAAATATCGGTGTATGTTTTATGGAGTTGGATAAAGTCTGAGGCCTGAGACCTAGGCACTTTTAAATAGTAAAAAGAATGTACTTGTTGTGCTATGCTTGATGTAGAAATCATCAAGAGTAGTAGAAGTGTGAGTTTTTTCATAATTAAAGTGTTTAGTTGTTTAAATTAGTTTGTTATTAATACCCATTATTTTGTGGCATGTGTCCAAAAGTTTCAAGGAAACTGGCTGGTATGGGGAATATTTCATGATGATTCATGAAACCATCTATGTATTGTGCTGCTTTATTAAAATGAATTAAATCAAAATAACGGTGTCCTTCACCCATAAACTCAGACCGTCTTTCATTAAAAATGGCATCTAAAATTTCTTGCTGATTATTACTACTAATTCCTGGTAGTCCTGCTCTTGCACGAACTTCATTTAAATTTAGCAGTGCATCAAAGTATCTATTATCAAGCGCATACAATTCGGCACCAATTAATAAAATTTCGGCATAACGCATCATCTTAATGTCATTACCATGTAAAAGATTAGGGTCTCCTCCATTAGAACCATTATTACCACCCAATTTTGGCAGGTATTTTTTCATGTAATAGCCTGTGTGTTCATAGCTTTGTTCATAAGTTACGTTAGGACGGGTTTGCTGCCACTCGGCAATATCTAAAATAGCTATTGCTCTTCTGTTATCACCATTTTCAAAACTATCAAAAGCCTCTTGTGTAGTTATATTTGCTCCCCATCCACTATCATATTCAGGGCCATTATATGATCTTATGCCTTGCCATTTAGATAATAAATTTCCTTGACTACATAATAAGCAATCCCATGAAGCTGGTATGTCTGAGGTATAATCAATCTCAAATACAGATGGCGTCTCATCAGAAAAAAGGGTGTCAAGATTTGTATCAAGAGTGTATACTCCGGAAT
>JBELHJ010000016.1:19251-21688 GCA_042091495.1 Bacteroidota bacterium | reverse complement strand
GTCTCATCAGAAAAAAGGGTGTCAAGATTTGTATCAAGAGTGTATACTCCGGAATTTTTGATCTCTTCAAATAAATTCATTGCCATGTTGTAATCAAATATGTCTAAATGTTTATAGATCAACTTTAAGAGTAGTGCTTTGGCGGTGTAATTATTAAATGTGGTGCGGTAGCTCCCTTGAAAATTAATATCTGTATTTGCAATGACATGCTCAAGCATACCATAACAGTCAAAGATCATATCATTTTCGCCTCTATACTCAAGGTGTGGATTATTGTTGTCATCAAATGCTTCAATATAAGGATGTTTACCAAACCATTTAATGAGATTCATACTATAAAATGCTCTTAAAAAAATGGCTTCGGTTATAAGATCTAAAGTATTTGGAGTTTGTGAGTCAAGTTGTTGCCCTTTGATCATGACATATGAAGCTCTGGTATAACCCGCAAAGAAAAAATTCCAAATATTATTAAGTTCTATATTATTGGAAAATATTTCTTGGTGATCTAAGAATTCTAAACCTATCATATCACTTTGACTAGCTCCACCCTTCAATGCGTTATCAGAAATAATTTCTGCAGCCAAAACACTCCATGAATAACTGGTTAGCAAATCGTAGGCTTTTCCTAAAGCAGCTTCCAACTCAGTTTCGTTGGTTATTGTTGGGCTAAAAGTTGTTCCAGTAGGGTCAAATGTGGCCGTGCCTCCATCGTCAGGGCAACAATCAGGATCGTATTTGGTTATTTCATTACAATTTCCTGGGGAAGGACATCCTTCATATATGGCGTGCCATAACTCACCATTATAAACTACAAGATGTCCTAACTCATCAGTGCAATCGGTACAATAGATTATGAGCCCTTTTGCTGGGTTATTAATGGCTTTCATTTGATCATAAGACATTCTGGGTGGTAAAAACCCTTGCGTACTTGAGGCAACTTCTAGAGCTGAAGAGCTATCTGGGGTATCTGTATTAATTCCTATTTGAGAAAAGGTTAAAACAGGAATAAGAAGCATTAAGCATAAAAATTTAGATTTCATTAAATTGTAAATCAGCGGTTTAGTTGACATTAAGATACTAAAAATTTATAATTTTTATGGAAAATCATCCAGTATAAAAACAGATGTTTTAGCGTTGTATGTGTATTGTATAGGTAGAAATTTAAAGGGGTAAGGGCTAAATACATAAATTGTAAAAAATTAACTATGCAAAACACCATGAAGGTTTATATTTCATTTCTTTTATTCTTTTTAGTATCAACATTATCATTTGGACAATCACAAACTAGTTTTCCTATAGATATGGAATCCTCTAGCACCGGTGGGGCTGGAAATTCATGGTTTGGGTTTGGTGGGGCATACGCCTCTGTGGTTAATGCGCCATCAAGTATTGGAAATCCCAACCCCGAAAACTCTGATAATAAAATAATACAACTTAATAAGGGTGTTACAGAAACATGGGCAGGCATATATGCTACTTTGTTTAATCCTATAGATTTTTCTGTTCATGATAAAATTATTATGAAGGTGTATTCTGCAGCTACAGGAACTCATGTAAAGTTAAAATTAGAGCATCCAACAGATAATTCTATTTTTATTGAAAGGGATGTAGTTACAACGCTTAATGGCGAGTGGGAGGATATAGAATTTGATTTTAGTGGTGCCTCTTCTGGCATTTACGAAAAAGTGGTATTAATGTTTGACTTTGGGATATTTTGGTATGAAACAGCTTCTGAGAATCCGGTTTATTTCTTTGATGATATTTTGCAATCAGGTGGATCTTCAGGGCCAAATTGTTCAGAAGGTTTCACGGGTCTAGATTTAAATCCTAATTCATACACCTTGTATTGGGAAGATGATTTTTTAACAAATGGTGTGCCTTGTAGCTCAAACTGGTCATATGAGTATGGTAATGGGAATAATGGGTGGGGTAATGCAGAAGAACAACAGTATTCCGCTAGTTTAGAAAATGTCTATGTAAGTGACGGTACTCTAAAAATTAAAGCAAAAAAAACAGGAAATATTTATACATCAGGTAGAATTAAAACTGAGAATAAATTTGAGTTTACCTATGGTAAAATAGAGTTTAGGGCAAAGCTGCCTTCTGTTGCTGGTACCTGGCCTGCATTGTGGTTGCTTGGTGAAAATTATCAAACCGCAGGCAACACTTGGCCCAGGTGTGGTGAGTTAGATGTTATGGAACAGTTTTCAGATAAAACTAAAATACAAGCTACTACGCATTGGTTTAATGATCCGGGTGGAAACAATGCAGATTATGGAGGGGCAACATATTCCAATACCATAGCGAGTGAATTTCATGTGTATGGTTTTGAGTGGACCGAAAATTTTGTAAGAGCTACTTTTGACGGCGTACAATATTATTATATGTCTACAACAGATTCTGATAAAACGGAGTTACATAAAGACTTCTTTATTAT
>JBELHJ010000016.1:0-19151 GCA_042091495.1 Bacteroidota bacterium | reverse complement strand
TACAACAGATTCTGATAAAACGGAGTTACATAAAGACTTCTTTATTATCATGAACTTGGCATTAGGAGGTAATAAAGGTGCAGGTGCCATTGATCCCAATTTTACCGAAGATATTATGGAAATAGATTATGTCAAGGTCTATAAGAAATCTAGTCAATTAAGTAATTCAAGTTTTGATAAACTAGAAGTGTCTGTATACCCTAATCCAAGTAGGAATAATTGGCATTTAAATACCAACGGCAATGCTGTAAAAGAAGCTATTTTATTTGATGTTTTAGGTAAAACAATAAACACTATTAAACCCAATAGTAGTGCGTTTACAATTTCTAATATTGATTTAAAGCCTGGTATTTACTTATTGAGTATTAGGGATTTTAAAGGAAATTCTAATGTTACTAAGCTGGTTAAAAAATAACTTATTCTTTAGAGGCATTGTAAAAGGCAGCTATTTCATACATGTTGTCATACTTCAACCATTTTTTGTCAGCACTTTTAGTAACCCATGCTGCATTGTCACTACAAAGCTTTTTAATTTGTTTCCTAAAGTTCATTTTGGTAAGTTTTGATACTTCTCCATCTTTTAGTGCTAAAAAGTTGAGCATTTGTCCTTCATTAAGAATAATTTCATTACTACCAGATGAGGCGGTGTTGGCATCAGGATCTTGAAAAATAGTAAGATGTTCGCCCAACAACATAGCCACAAAAAAACGCTTTTTGCCTGACATTTTTTTTAGGTTTTTGGGTAATGATATGATTCTTAAATCATCATATAAAATTAGCTTACAATCGGCTGCTTTAATGGTTTGGGCTTTTTCGCCTTTCATTTTTCGGTATCTGAACGAATTTATATCTGAACCTCTGTAAGTGTAACCTCTTACATCACCAGTAATTTCAGAATCATCATTTAATACGATAGTGCCATCTTTCCAAGAAGCACCCACAAATTGCTCTTCTGTTGGATTATTGTAACTATTGTAAAATTTAGCATTTTCGCCAAATATGATTTGTGCATTAGTAGCAAATGGAAATAGTAGTAGTGCAAAAAATATAATTTTTAAATACCTCATAATTAGACAGTTGTTTTATTAAAGGTAATTAAAATTGATTTAAGAAAATGGATGGTTAACTTTTAGTGGAAAGAATTTATATTTTTTAAGCTTTTATTTTTCCATGTAATTCCAGGCTGCCACTTTGGAGCTTTTACTTGAATTAGATAATGATCTAAAATTTCACTTAATTTTTTTGTCTCTTTTTTGTGAGAATTTACGAGGTTATTGGACTCAGAAATATCACTATTGATTTTAAAAAGTGCCTTTTCATTGTTGTCATGAAACGTGATAAGTTTATATCCGTTTTTAATTATGGCAGAATGTGGCCTATTTAAAGCAATACCATTTTTATAAGGGACATGAAAAATTAAGCCTTCTGTTTTTCTTTTTACAGTTTTTTGATTGTTTTTGAATAATAAATGTTTGAAACTTCCACCATCTATTAATTCACTCTGCTTATCTTTTTTACCTGCTAAATGCATTATGGTTGACAGAAAATCTACACTAGAAACCGGAATACTTGAGTAGGTCCCTTTTTTAACCTTTGGACCACATACGATTAACGGAACGCGAATCCCCCCTTCCATAGCATCCCATTTGCCTCGTTGTAAGGGGTAATTATAACTTTTTGGATATTTCCTTCTAGGTCTAATTATAGGAACAGAACCGTTATCTGAGGTGTAAATAATGTAAGTGTTTTCATAAAGGTTATTAGCTTTTAAAGTTTTTATAAGTATGCCTATGCTTTGGTCTAAATCCATGGTCATTGCTGCTAATCCTATATTATTATGCGTTTTACCAATGGGTTTATTTTCAAATTTCTGGATACTGTTTTGCGTAGCAATTAAATTAGAGTGAATGGCGTAATGTGAGATTTGAACATAGAAAGGCTGTTCTTTTGCTGTGTCTATAAAACTTACTGCTCTTTCGGTAATACTAAATATTTGTTTTGGATCGTCAGATGGCTTTACAACCCATTGGTCTGGTTTATTAGTGAAAATACCATCTTTATTTTTGGTAGCACCATCACTAATATCATAACCAAATACACTGGGATGACTATCCATACCCCATTTCCCAAAATGAGCTGTTTTATAATTAGAATTTATGGATTTTAATGTTTTGGGTATGGTTTGTAATTGCTCATGATTAATATGTGATGTACTCATACCTACCCGTATCATTTGTAATCTAGCTGGAGTTTGTCCTGTTTGGATACTGTATCTGCTTGGTGCACAAACTGGTGCTGCAGCATACGCATTGGAAAAGCACATTCCTTGTTTAGCTAGTAACTCAAGATTAGGTGTTTCGTAGAAATCACTTTTAGATAACGGATTTCCCTTTGACATGGCAACCGAGGTGCCATTCCAGCCTTGATCGTCTGCTACTATTACAATGAAATTAGGTGGACTATTTTGAGCTCTAAGACTATAAAAACCATATAAATTAATTATAAAGTATAATGTTAGAAATGGTTTGATAGCCATATATAGATTTTAATTATTGCTTGATAAATTTTAAGGTTTTAATAAGTTGATTATTAGATGACAGGTTTAAAAAATAAAATCCCTTATTTAAGTGAGAGATGTCAATCAATTTAGAGTTTTTTATGCTCAGGATTCTCTTAGCTGAGACATCATAAATTGTTATCAAAAAATCGCCATTAAGCTCCCCATTTAATTCTAATTTATGATTAACTGGGTTAGGAAAGATTTCAATATTTGCTATATTATTTTTTGGGTTACTCAATCCACTGCCATTTAATGCCCCAGGACTACCATGGGTCAAACCACATTGCCAACTTTCAGGCAGTGTGTTATCAGAGTTATAATCTATTAGTTCCAAAGTAGGTCCGTTACCGTCAGCACAAAGTGGCCAAGGCGATTCGTCATCATATTCCACAAAATCAATTAAGATTTCATTAGCGTCAAATAACTTGATCTGGTCTCCACCTCCACTAAGTCCGTATCCAATATCACCTATGAAATTGGTAACATTTGGAAAAACTGAACTAAAAAGATTAGAGTCTTTAGCAATAACCAAATAGCTATTTGCTTCCAAAGTGGTATTTTGAGGAATTATAAATGGGATGTTATCATTGTCTTCATTTCTGTCAATTATAGTCCAGTTAGATAGATCTACTGAAGTACTATTAGGGTTATAAAGTTCAATCCAGTCATCAGGATTAAAATTATCAGAAGAATTATAATTGATTTCGTTGATTACTATATTATTAGTATTTAAATCCCCACTCCCATTTTCAGCTCCAGGACTTCCATGAATTAAACCGCACTGCCAACTTTCAGGTAGCGTATTATCAGAATCATAAAGGATTAATTCCAAACTGGCTCCATTTCCGTCGGCGCAAATTGGCCATGGTGCTTTATCATCGTACTCCACAAAATCAATTAAGACATTATTACTATTAAATAATTTAATCTGGTCGCCACTTCCACTCAGTCCAAATCCGATATCACCTATGAAATTGGTAACATTGGGGAAAAGAGTAGTAAAAAGGCTAGAGTCTTTAGTTATAACCAAATAGCCATTAGCATCTAAAGTGGTATTTTGAGGAATAACGAATGGAGTATTATCATTGTCTTGATTCTCATCTATTACAGTCCAGTTTGAAAGATCAACTGAATTCTCAGTAGGATTGTAGAGTTCAATCCAATCATCAGGATTAAAATCATCAGAAGAGTTATAATTGATTTCGTTAATGATAATCTGACTGTGTCCAAGGCTTGATAAAAGTAAAAGAATCACATATAAATTTTTCATTTTAGTTTTGGTTTTATGCTGGTTATTCTTTGATAAATTTATGAATAGATTTGGTATTGAGTAATTCGTTTTTTACAACTAAAATATAGATTCCACTTGATAATTTGGAGACATTAATTTTATTTGTATTAAAAGCCTCTAATACATACTTGCCAGTCAAATCATAAATCGTATGGTTTAAATTAGTATTATTATCAGGTGTTAAAATTTCTATGATATCATTAACAGGATTATTCCTTAGTGAAATTTTATAGTCTTCATTAGAATCTTTACTTAATACAAAAATATTTTCTCTTCCTGGACTACCATATTCATTTACACAAGCCCAGCTCTCTGCTAATTCATTATCAGAATTCCAAGCATTGAGTTCTAGACTATACCCATTTCCATCAGCACATTCTGGCCATGGTGTTTTATCATCATATTCCACAAAATCAACAAGATTTTCATTGGCATCAAATAAACGTACTTGATCTCCACCACCACCAAGTCCGTAACCCAATTCACCAATAAAAGAAATATTGGGAAATAGCGCTTCAAATTTTAAAGCATCTCTCACAATAATTAGATAACCTTCAGCTACAATACTTGTATTTTGAGGGATTGTGTACACATGAGTATCATCATCGTCTTTAATCATCCAATTGGATAGATCTAAACTTTCACTATTGGGATTGTAGAGTTCAATCCAATCATCAGGATCAAAATCATCAGGAGAATTATAATTGATTTCGTTAATGACAATGGCCTCTGAAATTGAAGAATTTATAAAATGAGCTTCAATAGTTTCTGCATTATCAAGAGCAATTAAAATTTCTTGATCAGACCAGGTAGAATTTTTATAGGTCCAGTGGGAAAACTCATAACCCAATTTTTCTTGAGCCTTTAATGTGATTGGAACGGTTTCAAAATAATCACCTTTCCATTCTAATTGCTCAATATTTAAGTTGTCATTAAGAATAATATGACCTCTTTCTGGGGTATCATTAATCAAAGTAACTTCATGGGTATTAGGCAAATTAAAACGTGCTTTAAGATGCTCTTTAGCATGATATGGTCTATTTTGCGCATAATATTTCATGGCGTCCACATACATTCTAGCGTTACTGCTTTCACAGGGGCCACATTCATCCCACGCATAATCTTTCCATCTGGCAGTTTGCGCTTCAAGTTCTGGTGCAATTTTCTGATAAATGGTTTCTAGGTGTGTTGCTACATTTTCATATAAAAATCTTGAATTCAATTCATCTGCATAGCGGTTTATAAATTGATTTCTAAAATTCATATTTGTAATTAATGCTCTAAAAAGTTGCGTAGACCATGGCGGGTTGGGCCAGCCTGGACCATTAGGTTCTAGAGCATGATTCAAAGTATTGTCTTGATAATCATCAGTGGTACCATCATTAAACCATCCTACTTCCCATGGGGCTCCAAAACCAAAATCGGTATCATACAAAAACCAGCGCCATTTGCCTTCAGGATGAGTCCAAAATTTAATATTGTTACCTGGCCAATCCCAATTGTTAAAATAAATTTGAGTAGCTTGATAAAGTGCGTAATTTTTAAGGTCAACGCGATCAACTACATATTGAAAATTAATGTTACTTCTTAAATCGGAATTTGAAACATAATCAATTAGCTGAAGGTACTCAGAATTATCACCTTGAACAATAATGCCTTCTGCTTCAAGAATGGTAATATCGTCAGGATCAAGATTAAACTTTGCAGCAATAGTATGTTCGTTTAGTTTCTCTCTCATGTTATAAACCCCCCAGTATTCTCCATTAATATATGTAGCTGCAGGATTATGTTCCAAAAATTCAAGACCAGAACCTCTCATAAGACTTGTTAATGCAGCATCATGTATAGAAGATCGCATCCAATCCTGTCCTGAGTTTCTAAGAATAAAGTTTTGATAAGAGTTATAAGGGAGCTCATCGAATAAAGGATATTTAAATTCAGAATCACCATATTGACTTCTTGCAAAAAATGAAAAAGAGCGTTGTTCATTTTGTCCACGACTCCAGCCTCCAAATATTTTAGTCCCCGCATTAAAGCTTACTTGTTGATTTTTATCATGATCAAAAAACGAGACATGAACAGGCCGTTCCCAATCTTCCCAAAAATTAGCTCCAAAATAGGGGTCACCATTTTGGTAATCATCACCTAAAACATAAATACCGTAATCATTATCAAAAAAGTTGTAAGGATCTGTAACCATCGAAATTATGTCAATTTGATGATTGGTATTAAATATATATGATTTAGATGTCGAGAATGATGAAATAAATCCTGGTTTAAACAAAGCCGCTCTAACTACAGAAGTTTCCGAAATGGGAATGGGACTGTTATAAATGGCTGAATTAGAATTGGGCTCAGTCTTATCTGTTGTGTATCTGATAATAGCATCATTTGTAGGGTTTGATAATTCTAAATTAAAGCTTTGTGAGACCGGCCCTCCATCATGATTAAAGGTTATGTTAGAATTAAGTAAAATACCATCGTACGCTGTTGAATTATTTTGATAAAGCGGAGTTGGATCTATAAAAAACTTAATTTCATCATTAAAAACTCCCGTGGAAATGTTTGATTTCATTTCACTAAGTTCTAATTCGTCAATAATATTATTTTGATTATCAGTTAAACGAATAGTTTCACCAGAAGCAGAAATTTTAAAATTGGTATGGAAAATACTACTGTTGGTTAAATTTAAAATTTCAGGAGGATTAACTCCTTCAGAGGTACCAGTGTTGTATGATGCTGAAAGGAAAGGAATGAGTGTTAAATCCGAGGACCACTCACTTACATTGTGTATTTCAATAGCTAGTACATTTTCGCCATTAGTTATAATATTTTTAAAATCATTTACAGGAAACCGATCTGGAAGGCCTCCATTATACATTTTTGCTTCATGATCTGTATTAGTTCCGCCATTAAAACTGGGTGGCACACCATTTACATTGTATCTCGAAATTTCAATGCCGTTTATATAGGCTACAAATCCATCGTCAAAATCAATATCTAGAAAAAGTTCGTTAAGCTTATCAACATCATTGATATTAAATTTTCTTCTTACCAACGCAGAGGTAGTACCTTGTGGAATAAATGTAGCATCGTCACCATCGTCATAGCCAAAACCAGAGGCGCCACTTAACCAGTCTTCGTCATCAAAAGCTAATGTGTTCCAAGAAGGGTCAGGTTGTTCATAGGGAACTGTATATTTAAAAATATCACCTTGGTTTACTAGAGTTCTAAAAGTTGAGACATTTCTAATATCTTTTCCAGAACACCATAACAATAAATATTCATTAGGGTTGACGGTTATCTCAGGGAATTTCCATTTATAAATTTCCTCAATATCATCAGTAATACCCCAATCCAAAAGATTAACAGATTCACTACCGTAGTTGTATAATTCAATCCAGTCTGGGGTTTCTCCAAAGCTGTCAAAATATTCTGAATTCGATGAAACTACTTCATTAATCCTGATCGTTTGAGCAATAGCTAATTGAAAACAAAAGGTAAAAAAAATGATAACGTATAGGTTTTTCATTGTTTTTTTTATTGAATATACTCAATTATCTCTTAATCAGCCTTTTGTATGTATAATTGTTTTTTGTATTAATTTTTAAGAAATAAACGCCTTTAGATATTTCAGTGGTATTAATGTAAATGTTTGGACTCTTAATATGATTATAATTTTTAATTATTCTTCCATTATAATCAAGAATACTAATAGTTTGTATTGAAATACCTGAATTGGTTTTAATAAAAATTTGATCGGAGAAAGGATTAGGTGCTACAACTGCCTCTAATTCATTATTGATTGTGTTTAATTCTTGTTCAAGTTCAAAATCCATCCAATTTAAATTAAAACCCCCATCAATTACATTTAGTCTTAGCGTATATAAACCAGGGTAAAGTGTATGGTTTGAACTCGTTAACGTAAACCAATTTTGCCAACCTCCGGTTGCTATGGTATTCACATTTCCAAGATTTGTTTGATTTTGATTGGCATCTATAAGTACTAAACCAAATTTTCCATATTGTCCATCTGAAGCAATTCTTGATTTAATGTTATAGATACCTTTTGTATTTACCCTAACATTATATTCTGCATAATCTCCTGGTGAAGTATATCCAATATTTTGACCACCGTTGGTGTCTGAACAATTTTCTAATTCCAAACCAGATTGCATTTCAAAATTTTCCGCCTCAATAATACCCGGTATATCATTACGATCAATGATAGTATTGAAAACGGGGAAGTTACTGATGTCATCCAGCACCACACCGAAAGAGGAAGTAATACTATTGGATATGCAATCTAATGTAATATTGTCATTTTCAGTCAGTAGATTTTCTAAATTTAAAATTAGGGTACTTGAGTTAGTACCTTTTTCAACAGATGTAACAGTGGCACTTGAGTTATTCACATAAACAGTAAATTCTGAAGCGTCAAAAGTTTCGTTAGCGATAGGTTGGTTGGTAGTAACCACTATAGATTGTTCGTCGCTACCTGTTTCAGCTTCTATGATTTTAAATTCCGAAGATTGATTTTCTGATAGTGAAAAAATTAAATGACTTAAGTTGTAAGTAATATCACCAAGAATTGATGTTTTTAAAATTTGAGTACCAGCTTCAATATATATATTTTTAACAGTTTTGGTAATAAAATAATTCCAGTTTCCTGAGCTTCCAATTAAGCTAACTTGCCCCGTAATATCAGTATCGTCAAGTTCAAGTTTAATTTTCCCTCCACTTTCTAAACTGGCAAATTTAATTTTAATGTTATAAAATCCAGACTGATTTACAGTTACGGTATGTTTTACCCATTCTCCATTATTGGTGTGAGCTAAATGATATCCATTGGTTGATGCATCTGAGTTAGATTCAATATCTACACCATCATTTCTGTAGGTCCATCCTTTATTCCAAGCTTCAAATGATCCGGTTGCTAATGAATAATCAGCATAATCATTATCATAGTAGGCAATGCCTTGCGTTCCCAAATCATAGTCAGACATGTAAACATTACCTGGTATTTCATTACTTGTAAACGGTATTAAAGAATCATCAAAAGGTTGTCTAATTAATGCATCAATAACATCTTTGTGCGTGTCATCTTCATTATAAAGCAGGTCTTGACTTAGTTGATTCAATCCAGCAATAGCATTTTCAATACTTGGTTGCGGACCTTCACCTTTCCAGTAATTTACAATAGATTTAAAATTTTCATTGGATTTCGTAGCTATAGGACCAGCTTGACTTTCAACTTTCTTAAAGGGCCACCAAGACCATCCTACACTATTGTTTTCGTAAAGGTGTACAGCATCTCTGTACCATACATTTGAGTTTTCTCCTGATTCTCCACACCATAATGGTACATTATATTGGTTACGTACCCATAAAATCCAATCTAAATCAGAGGCATTAGTATAATTCCAATATTTATGAAAACTATAAACCATATTGGCGTCCCAAGGTGGAAATAGACCATTAAAATTATTGGCAAAACTATTACCTTCTATAAATAAAATATGATTTTGATCGTGAGCTCTGATAGCTGTTGTAATTTGACCATAGATCTCTCTTAAATCATTGTTTGAATTATACAAAAGGTCAACATCATCACTAAATGTTCTTGCAGATTCATAGGCGCCATCAGAATACCAATTAGTTTCATTTATTAAATCATATCCTCCAATCCATGCATTGTTAGCATACCTTTCGGCAATTTTACCCCATAGGGCTACAAGCTTACTCTTGTTAAATTCACTTTCCCATAGTGAAGGTTTTTCTGGGTCAAAATCACATATTTCTTTATTTACACCCTGGCCACCTGGCGTGGCATGCATGTCAAGAATAACGTAGATGTTATGATTTGCACACCAATTAAGCAGATTATCTAACAATTCGAAACCTTTAGTTAGCCATGTATTTGATCCTTCTAGAGGCTCTTCCTCTATTGGCAATGTAAACAAGTTATAGTGCAGTGGTACCCTGATACTATTAAAACCACTTTCTGCAATATAAATGATGTCGTCTTCTGTAATATAATTATCTAACCAGTCATTATAAAAACTATCTGTAGCTATTTGTCCAACCAAGCTGGTTAAGTTTTTCTTGATATCGTTTTGAGTTGTAATACCATCTGCACAAGCATTTAGCAGGTAACATTCTTGTAACATCCAGCCACTTAGTCCAATACCTCTTAATTGAACAATATTATTGTTTTCATCAACTATATTTTGTCCGTTGGTTTTAAGACCTTGTGCATTGACACTAAAGAAAGCAAAAAATAAGATTAATTTCAGGGCAATTTTTTTACTCATAAGTTGAGGTTTCAGTAACGTTAAATTGTTTGGTTAAGTTATGAATTTGAATTTCAAAGTTTCCCTCTTCAGTAATCCACTCATCTTTTTGATTAATAAAAGCCAAGTCTTTGGAAGAAATTTCAAACTCTAGTTTTTTGGTTTCACCAACTTGAAGATGAATTTTTTTAAATCGAGTCAATCGTTTTGAGTCAGGAGAAATACTTGCAAATAGGTCTTTAGTAAATAATAAAACCGACTCTTGGCCGGCTCTATTTCCGCTATTAGTAACATCAACACTTATCAATAAATTTTCATCAGATCCAATTTGGGTTTTGTTTAGCTGTAAATTAGAATAATCATAAGTGGTGTAGCTTAATCCATGACCAAAGGGGAATAAAATATCGTTACCAGACTCGTAATTATAATCGCCAAGCAGTCTACTCGCCGACTCAGAAGGTTTATGATTATAATTTATAAAACTACTGGTGTGCATAGGATAAGTATAAGGTAATTTTCCACTGGGGTTTCTGTCTCCAAAAAGAATCAGTGCAAGCGCATCTCCTCCTTTATTTCCAGGTAAATAGGTTTGAACAATGCCTTTGGATCGTTCAACATATGAACTTATGATTCTGGGTCTTCCTTCATTTAATATTAAAATAACTGGTTTGTTAGTTTTTAATAGTGCATCTAGAAGCTTCTCTTGATTATTAGACAGATCCAAATTATTAATATCACCAGGTTTTTCAGTGTATGAGTTTTCTCCAACACACGCAATGATGTAATCTACTTCTTTAGATTTTTCAACGGCATTTTCTATACTAACAATTTCATCGTTATTATAGTTGCCCCATTCACTATATTTTACTCCTGGTTCATAGATGACTTGGTCAGATCCAATGTGATTCTTAATAGCTTCTAAAATGGTATTCTGTTTTTCTCCATATTTATCTGCTTTTTCTCCTTGCCATGAATAAGACCATCCTCCGTTTAAGGTTCTTATGCTATTTGCATTAGGTCCAGTTATTAAAACTTTATTGTTTTTTGATAATGGTAAAGTATTATCATTTTTTAAAAGCGTTATAGATTCTAATGCCGCTTCTAGTGCTAAATTTTGAAATGTTTTTGAACCAAATTCAGGATATTCTTCATAATGGTCGTAAGACGAATCAAATAATCCCAGTCTGAATTTTAGAGCTAAAATTCGTCTTACCGCATCATCAATTCTACTTTCATTCACTTCACCTTCTTGAACAAGTTCATACAGATAATCACAAAATTTAAAGTTGTATGGGATCATAGCCATATCTATACCTGCATTAACCGCCAATTTTACAGCTTCTTTTTCAGAGGAAGCCACTTTATCTCTGTAATGAAGATTATCAATATCAGCCCAATCTGTGACTACAAGACCTTTAAAATTTAAATCTTCTTTCAGTAGGTGAGTGAGAATATTTTTATTGGCATGAACTGGGATACCATTTATAAGCCCGGAATTAACCATAATCGATTCTGCACCTTTTTCAATAGCTTCTTTGAAAACAGGAAGATGGTATTGGTGAAGGTCACGTTTTGATATTATAGCTGGTGTGCGGTCTTTCCCTGATTTAGGTACAGAATAACCCAAAAAATGTTTTAAACAGGCCGCTACGTGATACTTTCCTATTGTAGGATTATTGCCCTGATAACCTTCAACAACGGCCTTGCCCATTTCTTTGGCTAAATAGGTATCCTCTCCAAAAGTCTCCCAATGTCTAGGCCACCTAGGATCTAATCCAAGATCTAATACTGGGGAAAATGTCCAACGTATACTACTAGCCCTTGTTTCATAGGCAGAAAGATTTCCTAATTTAACAGCCATTTCTGTGTTAAATGTTGCAGCAAGACCAATTTGTTGCGGGTATAAGGTGGCATCTTTAGTATAAGTTGTCCCATGAATAGCATCAATACCGTAAAGAATAGGAATTCCCATTTCATTGATGGCTTTATCTTGAATGGTTTTTATAACATTATACCATTTTTCTGTTGAAAAAGGGGTATTGTTACTTGTATTAAGAATAGAGCCAATTTTATATTTTGAAATCGCTTTATTTAATATCTTATTATCAATTTCAAAAGGCTCGTAACTAGAGTGTACATTATCGCCCTTGCCAATGACATCAACCGTAATTTGAGTCATTTGACCAATTTTTTCTCGTAATGACATTTTATTTAAAAGACGATCTGCTTTTTCATAGGATTCATTTATAGCTGATGCTTTTGGGTCATTATCAAAAAAGTTAATGCCAGATATATATAGAATCGATGAGAATGCAAGTATAATTAACTGTTTCATAGTCTTTTTTATAAGTTATCAATACCGTAAAGGGTTATTTCAGATCCATGACAGAATCTGGTGCTTCCGTAGTTGGAAGTAATACTAAATTTTAGGTATCTAAATGGTTCAGAGACCGCATCAAGTATAAAATCGTGACCATTAGTAGCTTCATCTATTTTCTCTGAAAGTATACTTCCTGTTCCATCACCATTACTATCGCCAAATCCAATATCAAACTGGCCTAATAAGTTCCAAGTGTTTTTATCATTACTCGAGTATAAATCAAACGTTTTTAAGTTTTCACTCTGGTAATAATAGGGTTGTACAGGTGTTGGACCTTGATACCAAAACGCCCTTTGCCATACTTTAAATCGTCTAACTTGTACATTTTTGTTAAGGTCAATAACAATATCCATTGGAAAGTTTAATGCCCCGCCGTTATCGTCTCGATTTATAATAAAGTAGCTGTTATCAGCATCGGTTTCAACGGTGTCTATTACATTATCCCAAAAATTTACGGTTTCTCCTTCATAGGCATTACCGTTTATGGAGAGGTTAGCAATCAAGGACCAGCTATCTTTAGCTATAACTTCTTCAAAAATTGGGGTGTAATTACCTTTGGATTCTATACTTGTGATGTTGCCATTAAAATCTTCAACTTTTGTTGATATTTCATAAGGAATTGCATCGAGGCCTCCTACAAAAATATTCTCATTCATTTTTTTTGAAGATAAAATTCTAACCTCCTCAGAATTACCATCGTTAATATGAACGTAAACAAAAACGGTTTTTTCTTCTATATTCTCCCAATTAATATTAACACCTCCAAAATCTGCGTTAACAGAAATGCTTTCTTGAACTAGAAAAATAAATGATTCAAGAGGTGTAAATGAAATAGGGACTTTTGATGATTCATTATTAGATTCGTCAAAAACGGAAAGCAATACATCTACAGGAGTGGTTTGATTTAGACCAAAAATTTCTATAGTGTTGTTATACTTACTTGAAACCTTACTAACTTCATTACCTAATGAGTTTGTGTAAACCGCTTTTACGTATGAAATATCGTCATCGTTAGGGAGGTCATAGGTAATAATACCACCACCATTAGTGGGTGTGATTTCCGTTACAGAAATTATTCCTGGAGGGGTTGTATCTCCCGAATCATCATCATTAGAGCAATTAAATCCTAGTGCTGTCAAAATCACTAAAAGCACAAATTTATATGTAGTTTTTAATTTCATAATCTTAAATTTTACCAGTAAGGATTTTGAGTAATGTTTGGATTAATTGAGCGCTCTTGAAAACTAATAGGATGTAAGTAATCACGAGGTGTTACAAATATTCTTTCAGAGACCGTTTCTAGGGTGTAGTAGTCATCATCCTTTACATTATTAACAGACCATCCTAGGATATTGGTGTTAAATTTTTCGTCAGCTTCTTTCCATCGTCTAATGTCATTATAGCGGTGTCCTTCAAAAGCTAATTCTAATGCTCTTTCTCTTTTAATAATAGACCTTAATCCTTCTTTATTAGTGTGTTTATTTGGCGTCGTCGCTTTGGAGGCATCACTCCAAGCATCTTCCACATTAGGAATGCCAGAACGTACTCGAATAACATTAAGGGCGTCATATATTTCTTGAGATGGGCCATAAGCCTCGTTAGACGCTTCAGCAAAATTTAAGTACAATTCTGATAGTTTAATTATGGGCCAAGGGTAATTAATGACTTTATTGTAGGCATCTCCTTCAGAATCTTGATGTGCTAATTTTAACAACGCATAACCAGAAGTTAAATAGTCATTGGTGTTAGCTTGTCTTCCGTGATCTTCACCAGAACGCATTTGTAATTCCCATAATTCGCCCCATGTTCTTCCATAACCTCGATCAAAGGCTATAGAGGCATAAAATCTGGGTGAGCGGTCTAAGTTTAATTTAGCCGTTTTTTGAAAAGGCTGCGCATAATCTGCATTATTAAAAAATATGGTAGTTAAATCGTATCTGTTTTCATAATCAAAAGTGAGATCTTCATCGATAGGTAATCCGTTCTTGGTGTAATATTCTTCCACAAAATTTATAGAGGGTGCAATCCATTGCCATGCGGCTTCATTCGATGAAACCGTAGGGCTTTTGATCATTACACCGGCTTGCATACGCCACCATTCACTTCCGCCAACAGGTTTTGAGTTTCCCCATATTAATTCATTAGTCCATAAATCTGTTGTGGCATATCTATAGTTGTATTGCGATTGAATACCAGGATTGCTAAAATTGGTTTCAAACGCAGGAGGGGTTTCATTGTAATAGTAAATTTGTGAACCATTAGCTATTGCAAAGTCTATGGCTTCTCTAGTAGCTTCAGCAGCAAGAATCCATTTATTTTCGTCATAACTTTGATTAAAGTAATGTATCCCAGCATCATTTATAAAGTCGGCATAAAATTCAGAATTACCGTTAAAAAATGGACTGGCACTAAATAATAAAACACGAGATTTTAATGCTTTGGCTATAACTTGATCTACACGGCCTAAATCATTGTTACTTGTTACTCGAGTAGGAAGTTTTAAAATAGCTTTATCTATAGTTTCAATAATGTAGGTAAAACATTCATCTATGGTATTTCGACTTACTCTAACCGCATTATCATCTGCAGAAATTGGAATATTTTTGTCTGTAATAGGAATGGGTCCATAAAAATTTACCAATAAAAAGTGGTAGTATGCTTTAAGTAGTTCGGCTTCAGCTTTCCATGCATCTTTTTCATCTTGAGTCATATCAACAACTAGATCCATGTTTTCTATAAGTGTATTGCAACTTCTTATGGCTTGCCAAAGCGAACCTTGACCTTTACCAGCGGCGCCATAGCCAGACCAGTAACTCATCATTGGTGTGGATGAATTTTGTTGCCCTTTCATGATTCTGATAGCATCTGTTTCTTGAGGAACAGGAACCGTAATTTCATCTGAAGCGAGGACATAGGTAGAGTAAATACCATCGTTTTGTGGTAAGTAGCTGTAGCAATCTGCCAACGCACCATAAGCTGTTTCTTCCCTTTCAAATAAAAGACTTAACTCTTGAGTTTTATCGGGAACAATGTCTAAGTAATCATCACAACTGAAAATTAACAGAAGTGCAATTAATTTAAAAAGTAACCTGTATTTAAATTTTTGTAGTACCATTCTGATTAAAATTTTAATTGAATACCTAAATTATATACTCTTTGTGGCGGATATCCTAAACCGTTTCCAGCCATTTCAGGATCCCATAAATCAAACTTTGAAAAGTTTAATAAATTCAATCCTGTAAAGTAAACTCTCGCATTAACATTATCGAAAAACGATCCTATTTTGCCAGGAATGGTGTAACCCAGCTCAACACTTTTAAGTCTTAAAAAATCACCATCTCTCAACCACCATGTAGAAGGCTGTTCGTTGTTATTAATGCCGTAAGTAGATAATCTTGGCCAAAAGGCATAAGGATCAGGGTTATCTTCACTCCAATAGTTATCAGTAATAATTTTTAAAGCGTTTCTTTCACCAACAAAAGGTGAGATGTTTTCAGGTTGAATAGAAAATGAAGTTCTGGCAACCCCTTGCATGAACATGGATAAATCTATATTTTTATATCCTGCTGAAAATCCAAAACCATATACAATTTCAGGGACATAAGGCTTACCAATGGGGACTTGATCTAATTCGTTAATGGCATTGTCTCCATTAATATCTTTATACTTAATGTCTCCAGGAAGATAGGCGTTAGATAGCTTTCCATTAAATTGATCAGGAGAATTTTCAATATCCTCATCGTCTATAAATAAACGTTCCGCAATATATCCCCATTGCTGGTTTATAGGATGACCTATTCTACTAAGGTTTTCATTTTGATATTCAGGTTCACCATTGACTTTAATTTCGTTTTTGGCATAGGTGAAATTTCCTCTAGCTGACAAATACCAACCATTATTAAAGGACTGATTATAATCTAAAGAAATATCAAAACCACTAGATCTCACTTTTCCAATATTACTTGTAATAGAAGTCGTTAAACCCATACTCTCAGGGATATATTGTCGCTGCATGTATATTTGCTCCCGATTTTCAACAAAATAATCGGCTTGTATCATGATGGAATTAAATAATCCCAATTCGATACCGTAATTAGCTTTTTTGGCAACTTCCCAGGTGACTTCAGGATTCCCGTAACGGTTAATAAAATAACCGTTGTAGTAATTGTTAGCGTTAATTCCCCAAGTATAACCTGTCCCTCCATTATTGAGATTTACATCAGATAAATAAAAGAAGCGATCACTTGGTGCCGAAATGGCGTCATTACCAACAAGCCCGTAGGTATACCTTAGTTTAAATAGATTCACACTTGGGAGAGCTTCTTCGAACCATTTTTCGTTAGAAGTAATCCAGCCAAATCCGATAGATGGAAAAAATCCAAAGCGATTTTCTTCAGAAAATTTTTCAGAACCATTATAGCCAAAGTTAAACTCACCAAAATACCGATCATCAAAACTGTAAGAAAAACGCCCTGATAGACCCATATTTCTTGAGGGGAGTGTCGCAAAAGCTCCTTGTCCACCAATAGTATTGAGTGCTTCACTAAAATTGAATACAACCAACCCACCTACTTGATGCTTTTCATTAAAAAGTTTATTGTATTCTGTAACTAATTCGTAGTAAAAGTTACTGTTTCCATAAGTACTTACTACAGGGTCTCCTAAATACTCAGTTCCCTCTTGAATTTGATACAAAGAGTAGTCGACACCTTGATCCGTATTTACTTCTCCCATTCCATAGTAAAAGGGTACAAAACTTCTGTTGTTTTCATTCTCAGTATAGGTTCTCACAGAGGCCATTCCTCTAAATTTAAGTCCTTCTGTGATGAAATCAAGTTTTTGTCTAAGTTCTACTTGTGATAAAGTGGTGTGAGAAAAACGGTCTTTGTATCCTCTTACCATTTCTGCATATGGGTTTGGGAAACTTGCATTCCCTTTATTTCCAAAAAGCGTATGCTTGTAAAACTGTGTGTTTTCATCAGGATCGTAAACTGCAGGAAAGTTTGCAGGATTAGACTGCATAACCATGCCAAAAATATCGTTAGCACTAACCGTTGGCCCATTATAGCGTTGAAACAGAGAATTAAATTTTACAGCAATCTCAGAGGTTTTAGTAATATCAATATTAATATTGGCTCTTAAGTTAGAACGGTTTATGTCTATATTGTTATTAAAGTTATTCAAAGGATCGACCTTTAAAAGTCCCGTTTCATTATTGTGAGATACGGATAAATAATACTGTGCTACTTCACCACCGCCATTAATATTTAAATTGGCATTCCTATTTAAAGTGTATGGTTTGAATAATTGATCAAACCAATCCACATTTGGGAAAATATTATTATCAATGCCAGCTCTAGTACCTTCAATTTTATCTTTAGAGTATAATAATATTGCTGATTGGTCTCTTGAGCGCTGGGCTTTATTAAAAAGTTCCATATATTCTACAGCTTCTACAAATTCATTGGTTTGTGAGGGTGCAGAAAAAGAATTTTCATAACGGAATGAGACCCTTGCTTTACCTTTTTTACCCTCTTTGGTAGTCACTAAAATCACACCATTAGCACCTCTTGCACCATATAAAGAAGTGGCAGTAGCATCTTTCATAATTGAAAAACTTGCGATATTATCTGGCTCTATTCTTGCTAGATCAGAGGGCTCTACTTGAAGACCATCTATCAATATTAATGGGTTATTTTTATAACCAAAAGTGGTCACCCCACGGATAAAGAATTCTGCATTATCCTGACCAGGTTCTCCAGAGCGTTGGTAGGAAATCATTCCTGCAATTCTTCCTGCAAATGAATTGGTAAGGTTGGTTGACGGTTGTTTTAATTCTGAAGCTTTTACGGTAGTTACAGACCCAATTACACTGCTTTTCTTTTGTTTAGAAAACGCCACAACTTGAACTTCATCAAGAGCCTCTAAATTTTCTTTTAAAATAACATTGATAGTGCTCTCGTCAGATACAATAATTTCTTGGCTATTGAAACCTACATAAGAAAATACAAGTATTTTGTTAATGTCAATGTCAATAACGTACTTACCATCAAAATCTGTAGAAGTTCCATTGGCAGTAGCTTTTTCCAAAACGGTAACTCCTGGCAGCGGTACACCTTGTTCGTCAACTACTTTACCACTTATTAAGACTTTTTGGGAATACCCACTCAAGCCTACTATAAACAATAATAGTAGTATATATTTATTAGTTTTAATTTTCATAAAAAGTATTTCACGACTGTGTTAACCACAGTGAGAGTTTAATTACACATCATGTGTAAGTTTGTTAGCTAATTAGTTAGTGTTTAATAAACTTAATGACCGTATTGTCTATTTCTATGAAATATAGTCCTTTGTTTAAGTGGTTTACAGATAAACGGTTGTTAGCTGGTGATAGTTTATAAGTTCCCATTTTACGAGCATTGACATCATAAATAACGGCGTCTTTATTTTTATCAATGCCGTTAACATGAATAAATTCTGATGTTGGATTAGGATACACTTCAAATTTTTCATTTTTCAAATTAGCAGTTGATAATGATTGTAATTCAGGACCCATTAAATCATCAATGTAAAATGTAACAGGATATTCAGCACTATCGCTATCTCCTGGTTTGAGGAATATTA
>JBELHJ010000015.1:40378-42884 GCA_042091495.1 Bacteroidota bacterium | reverse complement strand
AGTTGTAAGCAGTGGAACTACATATTTAGATAATTTCTATTTCTATCAAAGTGATCAATTAAGCAATGCTGAATTGAATGAATTAGGAGTTAAAGCATATCCAAACCCAACCAGAAACAATTGGATGATCAATGCATCATCAAATATCAACTCTGTTGAGGTATACAACGTTCTAGGAAAACAAGTACTTGCTTTAAAAGCGAATTCTAATAAAGTGGTACTTTCTGCAGCTGCATTAAATAACGGTATTTACTTTGCAAGAGTAAATGCTGAAAACGGTTCAAAAACATTAAAACTAGTTAAAAACTAGTACTAACTAACCATTGATTATTTTTGAACTAAAAGGGGTGTATTTTACAATACACCCCTTTTTCTTATTATAAGAATAATGTAAGTTTGTAAAAATTTTATGTATGATCACCCTTAAGGAGTTGTCTAAACAATTAAATGTCTCTGTTTCCACAGTTTCTAAAGCACTTAACGGCAGTCCGGAGATAAGTGAGGCTACTGCAAAGCGGATA
Organism: Bacteroidota bacterium; assembly: GCA_042091495.1. Taxonomy (GTDB): domain Bacteria; phylum Bacteroidota; class Bacteroidia; order Flavobacteriales; family Flavobacteriaceae; genus JBELHJ01. Next base: position 42,363 of record JBELHJ010000015.1, on the reverse strand, counting down.
AAAGAACTTGCTAAACATTTAAATTACCAGCCAAATAAAATAGCATTAAGCCTTAAAAGCAATCAGACTAAAACCATTGGAGTTATTATTCCAGATATTTTGAACCGGTTTTTTGCAAAGGTGCTTTACAGTATTCAACAAGAGGCCACAAATTTGGGGTATAATATCATTACATGCATTTCTAACGAGTCTTTTGAAAAAGAACGCGACAGTCTTAAAATCCTAGCTAATGGAAGTGTAGACGGTTTTATTATGGCACTTTCAGAAGAGACACAACAGAAAGAACAATACGACCACATTAATGAGGTTTTAGGAAATGATATTCCAGTAGTCCTTTTTGATAGGGTATCAGACAAATTAGACTGTGATAAAGTGGTTGGTAATGATTTAGAGTCTATAGAAGATGCTGTCAGCGCATTGTTTGATAAGGGAAGAAAGCATATTGCTTTTTTAACTCGTATCAATGCGTTAAGCGTTGGTAAACTTAGAGCTCAAGGGTTTATGAATGCCATGAATGCATCAGGCTATGGATTAAATAAAGGACACATGGTGGCTCTTGATAAATCAAAAGATATTGAAGAACAATTAATTAGGTTTTTTAAAAATAATCCAGAAATAGATGGTGTAGTCACTGCTGACAATATTTCAGGGACTGTAGCTATTAATGCTTTAAAAAAATTAAACAAATCGGTACCTGAACACGTCTCCGTAATTGGTTTTACTTCTAAAACTATTGCTGGTCTTTCTGAACCAAGACTTGTCGCTATTAGACAGGACTGTAAGGGAATAGGAAGGCAAAGTGCACAGTTACTTGTGGACCGCATTAAGAGTAAATCACAGTTGAATTATCAAAATATAATTGTAAATACAACCTTAACTGAAGGAAAATCAATTTAACTTGAAGGTTTAGTTTATTGTTAATTTTCTCATGTAAAATTCAATTTGTCTAAGTTGTTTTTTCATTCTATTTTTGCTTCACAAAAATAAATAGCCCCAAGCTTTGAAATTTATTCGTTTTTTTATTTTTACTCTTTTAATAAGCATACCTCTACGTGCACAATCTCCCAATAGCGGCGGTGGAGCAAATCCTCCTGCACCTAGCGGTAATGCTCCCGAAGACTTCCTTCCCATAAATGATTATGTTCCCTTATTTTTTATTTCAGGCATTTTAATAGGAGCTTATTTCTTATCAAAATCCAAATCAGTAGTTAAGTAAGCGCATTTTACTGATATATTTTCCTAAAACATCAAATTCTAGGTTTACTTTATCTCCCTTTCTAAGGAATTGAAATCCAGTATGGTTGAATGTATATGGAATAATAGCTACACTAAAAGTATTTGTCCCTGAATTTACAACGGTAAGACTTACACCGTTTACAGTAATAGATCCTTTTTCAATGGTTATATTTTTTAAGTTGGGGTCATATTCAAAACTAAAAACCCAGCTGCCATCCATTTCTTGAACTTCAGTACATGTTCCCGTTTGGTCAACGTGGCCTTGAACAATGTGTCCATCTAAACGATCTCCAAGCTTCATGGCTCTTTCAAGGTTTACGGAATCATCTGTTTTGAGGGAGCTTAAGTTTGTTTTATCGAGCGTTTCTTTAATTGCAGTAACTGTGTAATTTCTATTATTTATTCCAACAACAGTCAAACAGACTCCATTATGAGAAACACTTTGGTCAATTTTTAGTTGCTCAGTAATATTGCTTTCAATGGTGAAGTGAATATTATTATTTTCAGGAGTAACGGCTTTAACTTTCCCTAGTGATTCTATGATGCCTGTAAACATATTTTGATGAATAAATAACTACATTTGTATGGTAAAATTAAGGCTATTAGCTCAATAATTCATGGAAAATAAAAGAAAAATAAGACTTGGGATTTCTACAGGAGATCTTAATGGAATTGGTGTTGAGATACTTTTGAAGACATTTAAAGACTCTAGGATGTTTGAGTTTTGTACGCCGGTTGTATATGCTTCC
>JBELHJ010000015.1:0-40278 GCA_042091495.1 Bacteroidota bacterium | reverse complement strand
GACATTTAAAGACTCTAGGATGTTTGAGTTTTGTACGCCGGTTGTATATGCTTCCCAAAAAGTTATAAATTTTAATAAAAAACATTTCGATTTCAATATCAACGTTCACTCAGCTTCTTTTAATGGAAAGTTTTCTTCGGATAAGCTTAACGTTGTTGATGTATGGAAAGATGAGGTTAATATAAAATTTGGAGTTGAAAATACTGAAATAGGTTCTTATGCTGTTAAATCATTAGAAGCTGCAGTTGATGCACTTAATAAAGGAGATATAGATGTTTTAGTTACTGCTCCAATAAATAAAAAAAACATTCAATCGGATACCTTTACATTTCCAGGCCATACAGATTATTTAGCCCAGCGAATTAATGGAAATAGTTTAATGCTCATGGTTTCTGGTGGCTTAAGAGTTGGGCTTTTAACAGATCATGTGCCTGTTAAGGACATATCTAATAAAATTGACAAAACGCTTATAGAGAATAAAGTTAAAACGATTATTAAAACACTCAAACAAGATTTTCAGGTTCAGAAACCCAAAGTTGCATTATTAGCCATAAACCCCCATGCAGGAGATAATGGTGTAATAGGTGACGAAGACACTAGTCTATTAGCTCCAGTAATAGCGTCACTAAAAGAAGAAGGAAATTTGGTTTTTGGTCCCTATCCAGCAGATAGTTTTTTTGGTTCTGATTTGTATAAAAAGTTTGATGCAATTATTGCTTCATATCACGATCAAGGATTAATTCCATTTAAGACCTTATCTTTTGGTCAAGGCGTAAATTTTACAGCTGGTTTGGATAAAATTAGGACCTCACCAGATCATGGGACGGCATACGAGATTGCTGGAAAAGGAGAGGCCAACGAAAGTTCATTTAAGGAAGCTGTTTTTTTAGCTATTAAACTTTATCAAAACAGAAAACAGTATATTGCATTAACTAGTAATGTATTGAAAAAAAGCGCTAAAAAGGCGTAAACATTTTTATTAAAAATAGGGCTTAAGTTAAAAAAATTGTATATTTGCGCCCTCAAAATGAATGCAGTAGATGAAACCATTGAAAGAGTTTATAATTCCTTTTGTAGGGTTGAAGTTAGGAAAGCACCATTTTGATTACTATATAGGTGGAACGTTCTTTGAGTATTTTGAATATGACGATTTTAATGCAGTTGAGGTTAATGTTGATATGGTCTTTGACAAAAAAGCATCTTTTTTTGAATTAGATTTCAGTGTTGAAGGTTTTGTTAATGTTAATTGTGATGTCACAAATGAATCTTACAATCAAGATTTGAAGGGAGACTTTCATTTAGTTGTTAAGTTTGGTCAAGAGTACAATGATGAAAATGAAGAAGTACTTATTCTTCCTCATGGGGAATATGAAATAAATATAGCTCAATATATTTATGAGTTAATTGTATTATCTGTTCCAGTAAAACGCATTCATCCAGGTGTAGAAGATGGTAGTTTAAAATCGGACATTCTTGATAAACTTGAAGAATTATCTCCAGGAGGAGAACAAAAAAAAGAATCAAACGAGGATATTGATCCTCGATGGAATACATTAAAAAATTTATTAACAGATAAATAACATATTAAGATGGCACATCCTAAAAGAAAGATATCTAAAACAAGAAGAGATAAAAGGAGAACGCACTACAAAGCATCTGTACCTCAGATAGCTACATGTCCTACTACAGGAGAAGCTCATTTATATCATAGAGCACACTGGCATGAGGGTAAATTATATTACAGAGGTCAAGTAATAATTGACAATGCTGTATCAGAAGAAGCTGAGGCATAAAACTATTATGCTTGCATACAAATAAACGCTCATTTATGAGCGTTTTTTTTATGATTAATTTCTCAGTCTGTCAAAAAAACTTAATTTGCGAAAGATTTTAAAAATCACCCAATAATTACAAAAAATAGATGATTTTTGATCATTTTTGGGCTTTTTTAAAGTAAAATCATTAAAAATGAATAAAATTTCAGCTGCAATTACAGCGATCGGAGCTTACGTTCCTGATTATATTTTATCAAATCAGCTTCTTGAAACAATGGTTGATACCAATGACGAATGGATAACAACAAGAACTGGCATTAAGGAAAGACGAATTCTAAAAGACAAGGATAAAGGGACTTCATATTTAGCAATAAAAGCAGCTCAAAACCTAATTGATAAGAAGAACATTAACCCTTCTGAGATAGATATGGTAATTGTCGCTACTGCTACACCTGATATGATGGTAGCCTCAACTGCGGCATTTGTAGCCACTCAAGTTGGTGCTAAAAATGCTTTTTCATACGATTTACAAGCCGCTTGCTCAAGTTTTTTATATGGCATGTCTACTGCTGCAAGTTATATAGAGTCTGGGCGTTATAAAAAAGTTTTACTTATTGGTGCTGATAAAATGTCTTCAATAATAGACTATGAAGACAGAACAACTTGTATAATTTTTGGTGATGGTGCAGGGGCTGCATTATTTGAGCCTAATAATGAAGGGCTTGGCTTTCAAGATGAATATCTTAGAAGTGACGGTAATGGAAGAGAGTTTTTAAGAATGGATGCTGGAGGTTCTTTATTCCCTGCAAGTGAGGATACTGTTAAAAATAAACAACATTTTATAAGACAAGAAGGGCGCTCAGTGTTTAAGTTTGCAGTTTCAAATATGGCTGATGCTTGTGTAAATATTATGGAAAGAAATAAACTAACTCACGATGATATTTCGTGGTTAATTACTCATCAGGCTAATATGAGAATTATAGATGCTACAGCCAAACGTATGGGTTTGCCTGAGGATAAGGTTTTAAAAAACATTGAAAAATATGGTAATACAACATCAGCAACATTACCATTACTTTTACATGATTACGAATCAAAATTAAAAAAAGGAGATAATATAGTATTTGCTGCTTTTGGTGGCGGATTTACTTGGGGAGCCCTTTATTTAAAATGGGCTTATAACTCTTAATTTATTTAGACTAACAATTATTAATTCTAATTGATATGGATATCAAAGAAATTCAAAATCTGATTAAGTTTGTTGCAAAATCTGGAGCAAGCGAAGTTAAGTTAGAAATGGAAGATGTTAAAATTACGATCAAAACAGGTCGTGATGATGCAGAAACCACTACAATTGTTCAACAAGTTCCTGTTGCTCAGGCTCCTGCAATGCCAGCGCCTATTTCTGCAGCACCTGTCGCAGCTGTTCCAGCAGCTCCTGTTGCAGATGCAACTCCAGCAGCTAGTTCTGATGAATCAAAGTACATTGAAATTAAATCACCAATGATTGGTACATTCTACAGAAAGCCATCACCAGACAAACCTGTTTTTGTAGAAGTTGGAACTTCTATTTCTGAAGGAGATGTAGTTTGTGTTGTTGAGGCTATGAAACTTTTTAATGAAATAGAATCTGAAGTTTCAGGTAAAATCGTTAAAATTCTTGTTGATGATGCTTCGCCAATTGAATATGATCAACCTCTATTTTTAGTTGACCCATCTTAAGTTTAAGGGTTATTTAATGATTAATGATTATTGTTTAACACAAATCTTATTCAGGTATGTTTAAAAAAATATTAATAGCCAATAGAGGTGAGATTGCTTTGCGTGTTATAAGAACATGTAAAGAAATGGGCATTAAAACGGTAGCTGTTTACTCAAAAGCTGATGCCGAAAGTTTACATGTAAAGTTTGCTGATGAGGCAGTTTGCATTGGGCCAGCACCAAGTTCAGAGTCTTATCTTAAAATGTCTAATATCATTGCTGCAGCAGAAATTACAAATGCTGATGCTATACACCCAGGATATGGCTTTCTTTCAGAGAATGCGAAATTTTCTAAAATATGTGAGGAGCATCAAATAAAATTTATCGGTGCTTCTGCTGAGATGATTTCAAAAATGGGAGATAAAGCTACAGCTAAAGCAACCATGAAAGCTGCAGGAGTGCCTTGTGTTCCTGGAAGTGATGGTATTATTAAAGATTTTCAAGAATGTGAGAAACTAGCTGTAGAAGTTGGTTATCCTGTTATGCTTAAAGCTACTGCTGGAGGTGGTGGTAAAGGTATGAGGGCCGTGTGGAAGCCAGAAGATTTAAAAGATGCTTGGGATTCTGCAAGAATGGAGTCTAAAGCTGCTTTTGGAAATGATGATATGTACATGGAAAAACTTATTGAAGAACCAAGACACATTGAGATTCAAGTTGTTGGAGATTCTAAAGGAAAAGCATGTCATCTCTCAGAAAGAGACTGTTCTGTTCAGAGACGACATCAAAAATTGACCGAAGAGGTGCCTTCTCCATTCATGACAGATGAATTAAGAGAGAAAATGGGTGCAGCCGCAGTTAAAGCCGCGGAATTTATTAAATATGAAGGTGCTGGAACTGTTGAGTTTTTAGTAGATAAACACAGGAATTTTTATTTCATGGAAATGAATACAAGAATTCAAGTTGAACATCCTATAACTGAACAAGTTGTTGATTATGACTTGATTCGTGAACAGATTCTAGTTGCGGCAGGAGTTAAGATTTCAGGTAAAAATTACCTACCTAAACTTCACTCTATTGAATGTAGAATTAATGCTGAAGATCCTTATAATGATTTTAGACCATCTCCTGGTAAAATTACAACATTACACGCACCAGGGGGTCACGGTGTTAGATTAGATACTCATGTGTATTCGGGGTATATAATTCCTCCAAACTATGACTCTATGATTGCTAAATTAATTACAACAGCTCAAACAAGAGAAGAAGCAATTAATAAAATGAAGCGCGCCTTAGATGAGTTTGTGATTGAAGGAATAAAAACAACCATTCCATTCCACAGACAATTAATGGAACATAAAGATTATTTAGATGGTAATTATACCACAAAATTTATGGAAGATTTTGTGATAGAAAAGATTATAGAAGAATAATTAAAAGCCGAAATTTATTTCGGCTTTTTTTTATCTTTCAACCATGAGTTTTAATTCATCAAATTTATCTTATTGGGAGTATACGTCATGGTTTTCTAATGTTGATTTTACGATAGTAGGCTCTGGGATTGTTGGTTTAACCACGGCCCTTAATTTAAGGAGGCGTTATCCCAATGCAAAAATTCTCATTCTTGAACGCGGATGGTTACCCAACGGAGCTAGTACAAAAAATGCTGGTTTTGCTTGCTTTGGAAGTATTTCTGAAATTCTAGCAGATTTAAAAAACCACTCAGAAGAAGATGTAAAAGCCTTAGTTAAAATGCGTTTCGAAGGGCTTAAGATGTTGAGAGATTTGTTAGGAGACTCTCAAGTTGGGTATGAACAACACGGCGGATACGAAGTTTTTTTAATTGAGGATAAAATCTTTGAAGAATCTTTGGATGCTTTAGCAAAAGTTAATCAACTTTTAAAAGATGTGTTTAATCAAAACGTATTTGAAATTAAAAATAATTCGTTTGGATTTAAAGGTGTAAGAAATGAATTAATTTTCAATACGCTAGAGGGTCAAATAGATACTGGTTTAATGATGCAGTCATTATTAAAACTTGTTCACAAGGCGGGAATTCATATTTTAAATAATTTTGAGTTTCAGTCTTACCAAACTGGGAATGATAAAGTCTATGTAAAGACCAATCATGTAAATTTTGATTCTAACCAGCTACTTATTACCACCAATGGGTTTGCTTCAGCTATTATTAAGGATTTAAAACCAGCAAGAGCACAAGTTTTAATAACATCTTCTATACCATCACTCCAGATTAAAGGTACTTTTCACATGCATGAGGGCTACTATTATTTTAGAAATATTGGCAATCGCTTATTATTTGGTGGAGGTAGACATTTGGATTTTGATAAAGAATCTACTGATGAAATGGCTCTAAATAACAATATTCAAAATGAACTGCAACGTATTTTAAAACATCAAATTTTACCAAATTATGATTACAATGTAGAACAACAATGGACGGGAATTATGGGCGTGGGAACAAAAAAACAACCTATCATTAAATCTATTCATAGTAATGTGCATTGTGGAGTTCGTCTTGGTGGTATGGGTATTGCCATTGGATGTTATGTGGGAAAACAATTAAGTAAATTAATTTAATGAGGTACAAAGCATTAGTTCATAAATCATGTATTGATTTACTTGAAATAAAGATAGATGTCATAAAAAAAAAGACAGCCTCGATTGAACAAGCACTTAAGTCTGAAACTAAAAATACTGCTGGTGATAAGCATGAAACTTCAAGAGCAATGTTACAACTAGAAAGAGAACAAAGTGGCCAAAAAATAGCAGAATACAAATCATACTTAGAAATTTTAAATAATATAAATTATCAAAATTTAAATACAGTGGTTTCTTTAGGGGCTTTAGTTTATACAACCCATTTAAATTTTTATTTAGCTATTCCTATTGGAGAAATCAAAATCAGAAACCAAAATTTTTATGGAATTTCTTTAAAAAGTCCAATAGGAAGTTTATTACTTGGTAAAAAGTCTGGTGATGAAATTAGTTTTAGAGATCAAACATTTACAATTCTGAAAATTGAGTAACCGTAAATCCTATTTCAGATTCTTTTTTTAAGGGCTCAAAATGATTAAATCTAATTGCCTCACCGTTAAAATTTACTTTTACAATGTAATGCGAACCCTTAAAGAAATTATCAATCACAAAAGCTTTACTTTTTGAGTCATTATCAAGAATAATTTGATGAGTATAGCAAATAATTTCACTGCTATTACTTTTAATATTTAGAGTATTAAAATGAGTAGATTTAAAACAATTAAACTCTGAAAAAAAAGCTGCTGTCTTAATCTTTCCTGGAGTATTATATAATTTTTGAGGAGAACCTTGATTAATAATTATTCCTTTGTCTAGCACTAAAATTTCATCAGAAAAGGCTAAAACATCATCTTTATCGTGAGTTGCTAAGATACAAGTGATATTTTTTTCTTTTAAGTATGAAAAAACATTTCGTCTTAAGCTGTTCTTTTTAAAATTATCAATATGACTAAATGGTTCATCCATCAATAGAATTTCAGGCGCTTTTGCTAAGGCTCTTGCTATCGCAACGCGTTGTTTTTGTCCTCCACTTAATAACTTAACCTTTGTAGATCTAAAGTTAGTTAATTCAACAACTTTTAGAAGATCATTAATGCGTTCATCTTTTTCTTTAGGGTAAAAATTTGAAAGAAATTGACCTATATTTTCAGCAACAGAGGTATAAGGCATTAGGTCAAATTCTTGGGCTACATATTTCATAAAATCATAACCCACTACCAAATTAAATTTTGGCCCTAAAATTTTTGTTTTATTCCATAAAACTTCACCTTGATCCAAATCATATTTGCCATACAGAAGTTTAAGTAGTGTACTTTTTCCTGAACCGCTTTCACCAATAATAGATAGATGATCTCCAATACCCGCAGTAAATGATATGTTTTCAAGAACTTTAGTATTTCCGTAACTGAATGTTATTTTGTTTACTTCTAACATATTTGAATAAAAAAACCCTAACAATTTGGTGTTAGGGTTAAGATACTATTTTATTGAAAAACGCGCTTAAATTAGCGCTTCTTTTACCAGGTATTCAGCAATTTGAATAGTGTTAGTAGCTGCTCCTTTTCTAAGGTTATCAGCAACTATCCACATGTTAATACCATTGCTTGTGCTTTCATCTTTTCTAATTCTACCCACAAAAACATCATTTTTGTTGTGAGCTATAATTGGCATTGGATAAATATTGTTAGCTACATCATCATATAGAACAACACCTGGTGTTTTGGCCAAAATAGATTTTACTTCATCTACAGTTGGTTCTTTTTCAAATTCAATATTTACAGACTCACTATGTCCACCAGCAGTTGGAATTCTTACAGCTGTAGCTGTAACTGCAATAGTATCATCGCCTAAAATCTTTCTTGTTTCATTCACTAGCTTCATTTCTTCTTTAGTATAGCCATTATCTAAGAAAACATCACAATGTGGAAGTGCATTTCTGTGAATAGGGTAAGGGTACGCCATATCACCGTCTACACCATTCATTTCGTTTTCTAATTGACGAACAGCTTTTACCCCAGTTCCAGAAACAGATTGGTATGTTGAAATTACAAGACGCTTAATTTTATACTTATCATGAAGAGGGGCTAGGGCAACAACCATTTGTATGGTTGAGCAATTAGGATTAGCAATAATTTTATCATCTTTACTTAAAAGATTTGCATTAATCTCAGGAACTACTAATTTTTTTGTGGCGTCCATGCGCCATGCCGACGAATTATCAATAACCGTAGTACCATTATCAGCAAATTTAGGGGCCCATTCTAAAGAGGTATCACCACCAGCAGAGAATAAAGCCACATCAGGCTTTAAGTCAACAGCTTCTTGTAAACCAACAACTTTATATTCTTTTCCTTTGTACGGAATTAATTTTCCAACAGATCTTTCTGAGGCAACAGGAATTAATTCAGTGATTGGAAAATCCCGTTCAGCAAGAACGTTTAACATGACTTCACCTACCATTCCGGTAGCACCAACGACAGCGACTTTCATAGTTTAAAATTTAAGTCACCAAATTTAAATAAAACTTGAGAGTATAGAATGTTTAATTTGATAAAAAATCAAGCAGAATTTTAAGAGGTTTGCATTCTTGAGTCAAAAAAGACTTGTTTCGTTGTAAAGAATTAATTATCAACGATTATGCGGCTTATCCTTTGGGAAATACTGGTTATTAATTCATATGAAATTGTGCCAGCATTTTCAGATAATAGTGCAGCCGAAAATTGCTTATCAAAAAGAATTACTTCATCTCCTTCATTACAATTAATAGCACTAACATCAACCATGATCATATCCATACAAACATTACCAATAATTGGTGCTTTTTGGTTTTTGATGTAGACAAAGCCTTTTTTATTTCCATAAATTCTTGAAATACCATCTGCATGCCCTACAGGGATGGTTGCAGAAGAGATGTCTTTATCAGTAATGAAAGCTCTATTATAGCCAATAGACTCTCCTGCTTTGATAATATGCTTTTGAGATATTACTGATTTTAGTGAAGTTATAGGTATAAGTTTTGTCTGGTACTCTTTAGAATTTCCAAAACCATATAATCCTATTCCACTTCTAACCATGTCAAAATGGGCTTCAGGATAATTTAAAATTCCAGAGGTGTTACATATGTGCTTTATAGGGGAATAACCAATAATAGAAGCCATATGATCATATATAATATTAAAATCAGTAATCTGTTTTAATGTAAATTCTTTTTCATTTAAGTCTTCACTTGCGGCTAAGTGAGAAAGCACAGATTCAATTTTGATAGATTTATTATCGGTTAATGTGGTACATATGTTTTCAATAGCATTGAATTTAAAGCCTAATCTATTAAGCCCTGTGTTGAATTTTATATGAATAGGGTAATTTGAACAATCCTCCTTAGAAGTGACCTCAAGAAAATGTTTTAAAGAGTAATCGTTGTATAGTGTAGGTTCTAATTTAAACCTTATAAGCTCATTAAAATTAGTTTTTTGAGGATGAAGCACCATAATAGGCAAATGAATGCCAGCTTTTCTCAAATTAACGCCTTCTTGGGTATAGGCAACAGCTAAATAATCTGCACCTAAACATTGAAGTTTTTGAGCAACAGAGATAGCATCATTACCATAAGCACCTGCTTTAACAACACCTAAAAATTTAGTTTTCTCAGGAAGTTTTGATTTAAGAAAGTGGTAATTGTCTGAGAGGGAATTGAGATTAATTTCTAAAACCGTTTGACTTGTTTCAGACATTGTTTTTCGTCTTTTGAATTTTAACTTCTTTAGCATCATTAACATCGATTTCTTTAACACGCTCTTTGAGCATGGCTTTATAAAAAGCCCCTCTACTTAAAGGTTCATACTCTTCGGTTTCACCTAATAAGACCAAATCATCATTTTTAGATTTTCTGAAACTAAATTGAGCTAAATTTCCTGTCCTCGTACAAACGGCATGCACTTTAGTAACATATTCTGCAGTAGCCATTATATTTGGCATGGGTCCAAAAGGATTTCCTTTAAAGTCCATATCTAAACCAGCAACAATAACGCGAATGCCTTTATTAGCTAAATCATTACAAACACTAACAATTTCGTCATCAAAGAATTGAGCTTCATCAATACCAACCACATCACAACCATCAGCTAAAATTGGAATATTTGCAGCTGCAGGTACTGGTGTAGATCTTATTTCATTGGAGTCATGAGAAACTACCATTTCATCATCATATCTTACATCAACTGCTGGTTTGAAAATCTCAACCTTTTGTCTTGCAAATTTTGCACGCTTAAGCCTACGAATTAATTCTTCAGTTTTACCTGAAAACATTGATCCGCATATGACCTCAATCCATCCAAATTGTTCTTTGTGATTTACAGTATTTTCAAGAAACATTTCGTAATTTTATCGAAGCTAGAGTTCAAAAAATAACACTCTGTTATTATTGACGTAAATTTATTAAAATCTTAATGATAAATAAGATTATTTAGTTAAAGTTATGAATAAGAAGTTGGAAGCAGATTTAATAAGTATTGCTCATGCAATATTGAAACTCAAAGACAAAGAAGATGTTATTAGAGTTCATGAATTAGTTAGTGCTCTTCATGAAAAATTGTCCGCTTTGAAATTCATGAACGAGCATTTTGATGAAAAGAAACCAACCGTTGGAACTGATTCCTCTTTTTTTGAATCTATGGACCAGGTTTTTAATAATGAGATTTCTGATGCTGTTGAACTTGATGATGTCGTTTATGTAAATGTAGATGATAAAGACATAGATGTAAATGTTGAGCCAGGAATAGAAACTATTAAGGATATTGTTGCCCAAATGCCTTATGAGTCTGTTGTTGTAGATGAAGTTATGGACCAGGTAAATAAGAAATCTCAAGAACAGATATCTGAATTTGATGCTTTAGTGTCAGATTTTAAAGATATTCCAGAGTTTGACCCTGTAGCAGAGAATTTAACAAAAGACGAATCAGTTTCCTTGAATGATTCTCTGAAAAAAGGTGAGATTCATATTGGCCTAAATGATAAAATTGCATTCTTAAATCAGTTGTTCGATGGAGATAATTCATTATATGATAATGTGTTGGATAAGCTTAATAAATTTAATGCATTAGAAGAAGCAAAGCATTTTTTACTTCAAGAAATAAAGCCAAAATTTAACAACTGGGAAGGGAGAGATGAAGTAGAAGAACGCTTTATGGAAATTATTGAAACGAGATTTAAATAATGGGAAAACTGGTTTTAGTCCCTACTCCAATAGGTAACTTAAAAGACATCACGCTAAGAGCTTTAGAAGTTTTAAAAACCGTTGATTTAATTTTAGCTGAGGACACAAGAACGACAGGGAAATTGCTTAAACATTTTGAAATTTCAAATTCTCTTCAGGCTTATCACATGCATAACGAACATAAAGTCTTAGAAGGGTTAATTAATAAACTCAGATCCGGATTACAAATTGCCTTGGTAAGTGATGCAGGAACTCCAGCTATTTCAGATCCTGGATTTTTATTAGTTAGAGCCTGTATAACAGAAGGTTTTGAAATTGAATGCTTGCCTGGTGCAACAGCTTTTGTACCAGCTTTGGTAAACTCTGGACTACCATCAGATAAGTTTGTTTTTGAGGGATTTTTACCAGTAAAAAAAGGACGACAGACAAGGTTGAAATTATTATCAGAAGAGCCAAGGACAATGATATTTTATGAGTCCCCACATAAATTGTCGAAAACCTTAGTTCATTTTTCTGAATTCTTTGGTTCTGATCGTTTAATATCGGTATCTAGAGAGTTAACCAAACTTTATGAAGAAAATAGAAGAGGTACTATCGAGGATGTTTTGAAATACTATTTAGAACATCCACCCAAAGGGGAATTGGTAGTTGTTGTCTCAGGTAAACCTTAATGTTTGCCTTTATTCCATCCTGTTTTATGAAGGTATTTTTTGCCTGATTTAATTGCTTCAGTTTCTAAGGTTGTACCCATAGAGTCGTTCCACCTGTTTAGATACCCAAAAAGGGAAATCACACCAAGCATTTCTATAATTTCTCCATCATCCCAATACTTGTGAAGTTCATCTTTAATGCTTTTGTTAATATTATTTGGAATTTGAGATGCTGCAAGCGCAAAATCTAGTGCAGCTCTTTCTGATTCAGAAAAAGCAGCATGTGTTTTGTAAGACCAGATATTTTCGAGTTGTTCATTAATTGCGCCATATCGTTCAGCAGCTCTAATGGCGTGAGCCTCACAATATCTACATCCACTTGTATTACTAGAAACCCATGCAATTAGTCTTTTTAATGCAGAAGTTACTCTACCATGATTAGCCATAACGGCTTTGTTTAAATTTATAAATGCCTTTGAAATTTCAGGACGATGTTGCATGGTTAATACAGAATTTGGGCAAAACCCAAGAGTTTCATTAAAAAACTCGGAAAGCTTTTTAGTTTCTAAATCGTGATCTGCTGATAAAGGGTTTACAAGAGGCATTGGATTGAAATTTTAAATAGTATTTTTGAATATCAAGTAACAAAAAAAAACGATATGACTAATACGGTTAGTACAAATTGGAAGGGAAATATGAAATTTGAGTCTGATAATCCAAGTGGTCACACTTTGATTATAGATGCAGGTCAAGATTCTGGAGGGGAAGGCGCTGGTCTCAGACCTAAAGCATTAATGCTTTCGGCATTAGCTGGATGTTCTGGTCTAGATGTCATCTCGATTCTTGATAAAATGAAAGTTAAACTGGATGATTATAAAATGATTATCCATGGAGTTTTAACTGAAGAACATCCTAAATATTATCATGAGGTTGATGTTGAATATCACTTTTATGGTTCCAATTTAAATGAAAATAAGATAAAAAAAGCTGTAAAACTCTCTGATGATAAATATTGTGGTGTAATGGAAATGTTCAAAAAATTCGCTAAAATTAAGATTAATATTATATTTCATAATAACTAATGCGGTGGTCTTTAAAACCTAAACCTGAGGAAACCCTAGTTGAGTCATTAAGCCAGTCAATTGGAACTGACCCTGTGATCTCCTCATTGTTGATCCATAGAGGGGTAAGATCATATGACGAAGCGAAACAATTTTTTAGACCTTCATTAAGTGAACTACATGATCCTTTTTTAATGAAGGATATGAATCAAGCTGTATCCAGAATTATAAAAGCCATTGATAATAACGAAAATATAATTGTTTATGGTGATTACGATGTAGATGGAACCACATCTGTAGCTTTAATGGCTTCTTTTTTGATGACCAAGACAGATCAAATTACAACCTACATTCCCGACAGATACAATGAAGGGTATGGTATTTCATTTGAAGGGATTGACTATGCTAATGATAATGATTGCTCCTTAATAATTGCATTAGACTGTGGCATAAAAGCTATTGATAAAGTAAAATATGCTAAAGATTTAGGAATAGATTTCATTATTTGCGATCACCATCGTCCAGGAGACCTCATTCCAGAGGCTATTGCTGTTTTAGATCCTAAGCGTTCTGATTGTAAATACCCGTTTAAAGAACTTTGCGGGTGTGGTGTTGGTTTTAAGCTTATTCAGGCTTTAACAGAAACTTATGGTGATGATTTTGAAGATATAGTTTCTTATGTTGATTTAGTAGCTACAGCAATTGCTGCTGATATTGTCCCGGTAACAGGTGAAAATAGGATTTTAGCTTATTTTGGTGTTAAACTAGTTAACTCTAATCCAAGGCCTGGTATAAAGGCACTTTTAAAAGAGCACAAATCTGAGGTAAGTATTACAGATTTGGTTTTTAAAGTTGCTCCTAAAATAAACGCTGCAGGAAGAATGAAACATGCGAGCTATGCGGTGGATCTTTTAATGGAGAAAAATGAGGAAGTGGCGTTAAAATCTTCAGAAGCTATAAATGAATTCAATAATGATCGAAGAGAAGCTGATAAAAGAATAACAGAGGAGGCGCTGCAAATGATAAGGGAAAGTAACGATGCCTCAAATTTCACTACGGTTGTTTATAATGAAAATTGGCATAAGGGAGTTATAGGAATTGTGGCTTCAAGACTTATTGAAACTTATTACAGACCCACCATTGTTTTTACTAAAAGCGGAGATAATTTTACGGCGTCAGCAAGATCTGTATCTGGATTTGATATCTATAATGCAATAGAAGCTTGTAAGGAATATATTGAACAGTTTGGAGGACACAAATATGCTGCCGGATTAACCATTAAGCCCGAAAACTATGAGACTTTTAAAAAGGCATTTGAGGCACATGTTAAATCCAATATTAAGCCCAATTTATTAGAGCCAGAAATTAAAATTGATTCACAATTAGAATTGTGTGACATAAACGAGAAATTTTATAGAATTTTAAAACAATTTGCACCATTCGGACCAGGGAATATGCCTCCTGTTTTTCTTTCACAATCTCTTAAAGATACTGGGTTTGCTAAATGCGTTGGTGAAGACAATAAGCACTTAAAATTAAATATTTACCAAGGGGGTAATGTGAAGTATCCATGTATTGGTTTTGGCCTTGGCCATAAACTTAAATTGGTTGAAGGTAAAAAAGCATTCAATGCAGTATATTCTCTAGATGAAAATCATTGGAATGGAAATACTTCATTACAATTTAAAATTAAAGACATAAAAGAGAATTAATGAAAAAAAATGACCCATACGCGGCATTACGATTTAAAGAATTCAATATTTTTCTTTTTGTAAGATTTGCATTGGTTTTTGGATGGTCAATGCAATTTATTGTCATAGAGTGGGAGGTATATAGCTTGACTAAAAGCCCTTTAGCTCTTGGGATAATTGGTTTAATGGAGTTCATTCCAGCATTTTTAATGGCTCTTTTTGCTGGCCATATTGTTGATCAAAGTGAAAAAAGGAATTTGTTATTAAAGTGTATTGCTGCATTTTCGTTGATTAGTATTGGTTTATATATTCTAACACTTGATAATGTGGTAAATTATTTGGACCAATCTACGGTTCTATACAGTATTTATTTACTCGTATTCTTCGGAGGCTTTTTGAGATCATTTTTTGGGCCAACAATTTTTTCTTTAGTTGCATTGATAGTGCCTAAATCTATTTACCCCAATGCCGCAACTTGGAACAGTTCTGTTTGGCAACTAGCAGGGGTAACTGGGCCTGCTTTTGCTGGTTTCTCTATTCATTGGATTGGAGTTAACAGTTCTTTATCTATTGTTTTTGCTTTTGTATTAGTATCCTTTTTTGTGTTATTATTAATTAAGAAAAAACCGTTACTTAATCCAAAAATTGGTGAGCCGGTAATACAAAGTTTAAAAGAAGGGGTAAAGTTCGTATATCAATCTAAGGCTATACTTGGTGCTATATCTTTGGATATGGTTGCTGTTTTGTTTGGTGGGGCTGTAGCATTACTTCCTTTATTTGCACAGGACATTCTCGAAGTTGGATCAAAAGGATTTGGTGTTTTGAGAGCAGCACCTGCTGTAGGTGCGTTAATCACCATGTTAATTACAGCTTATTTACCAATTAGTAAGCGAGCTGGATTGAAATTATTAATAGCAATCTTTGGATTTGGTTTATGTATTATTGTTTTTGGACTTTCAGAAATATTTTGGATTTCTGTAATTGCTTTATTTTTTAGCGGTGTAACTGATGGAGTTTCAATGGTTATTAGACAAACTATTTTACAATTAAAGACACCAGATCATATGCGTGGTAGAGTTTCATCGGTTAATTCAATTTTTGTAGGATCTTCTAACGAGCTTGGAGCTCTTGAAAGTGGTGTTGCGGCAAAACTTTTGGGACCAGTAACAGCAGTTGTTTTTGGTGGCACCATGACTTTATTGACAGTATTATCAATGGCTTTTATTTCACCAACTTTTAGAAAATTGGATTTAACTAAAGAAACGGAAGCAAAATAAGAGTTAAAAACTTTTTAAAATGGTGGTCTCACCGTCAAATTCTGCATACGTATAATAAGAAATCCAATCTCCTAAATTAATATATTTAACTGTATCACTTAAATCAAAATTTATGGGGAGGTGTCTATGTCCAAAAATGAAAAAGTCCGTATTTTTTTCTTGTAGTTTTCTTCTACAATATTGAATTAACCATTCATTCTCTTCACCCAAGAATTCAGCATCTTCATCTCCGGAGATAAGCTTATTTTTAACAGATAAATATTTAGCAATTCTTACACCTAAATCAGGGTGTAACCATCTGAACAACCACTTTGATAATGGATTTATGAAGACTTTTTTCATTCTTTTATATCCTTTGTCTCCTGGTCCTAAACCATCACCGTGGCCAATTAAAAAG
Source organism: Bacteroidota bacterium (assembly GCA_042091495.1). Taxonomy (GTDB): domain Bacteria; phylum Bacteroidota; class Bacteroidia; order Flavobacteriales; family Flavobacteriaceae; genus JBELHJ01. The sequence continues at coordinate 23,961 of JBELHJ010000015.1, read as the reverse complement.
GTCTTATTATTTAATAAAAAATATTGAGGTCTGTGAAATGTTGTTATATTGAGTTCTTTTTCAAAATAATCATTCATCCATAAATCGTGATTACCTACAAAAAAGTATACTGGAATTCCGGAATCAGTAATTTCTGCAAGTTTTCCTAATACTCTAGTAAAACCTTTTGGGACTACAGTTTTATAATCGAAGAAGAAATCAAATAGGTCTCCAACTAAAAAGATAGCAGCAGCATTTTTTTTTACATGATCAAGCCATGAAACAAATTTTCGCTCTCTTGGTAATGACTCTTCAAAAGTAGGTGCTCCAAGATGATTATCTGAAGCAAAATAAATTTTTTTATCGCTTGAAAATGTAATTAAATTATTCATTATCGCTTGCAAACCATTCTGCACAAGAAGTATCTGTTTCTTGAAGCTTTAGAGAATGTAATTTAATATTATCTGGTAATTTAGAAGTAATTATTTTTGCAAAATTAATAACCATCATTTCGCTAGTAGGTTGAAAATCAACCTTTAATATTTTATGGCCTCTATTTGAGAGAAAGTCAGCCTCTTCTATGTGAGGTGTATTTTTATTAAATATGGTGGCGTGGTCATAAGCATCAATTATTTCCATATTAATTATTTTTTTTAAATCGGAAAAATCGATGACCATTCCATATTTGGGATGAGACTTATCAGTTATTGGGCTACCAGTTACTGTAACAGACAGTTTAAAATTATGCCCATGAATATTTTTACACTTTCCGTCATAACCATAAAGTGCATGACCAGTTTCAAATCTAAAGTCTTTTGTAATTCTTATAACTCCCATTTTATCTTCTCTTTCTGTTGTAGATGTAAATCACTATCAAAACTATAGCTAGAACTAGGAAAAGTCCATTTCCTCCTAAAAAATTTAAAATCTCCATATAATTCAGAAAATCTGTATTTAATCCGCAAAGGTAATTGTTTTATACCATTGCTAAAAATTGTCTCCTAAAATTAATAACAAGAGGAATCCCTCTAGCAACTACCCAAAAAAATAGAGCCCAAAAAATAGCATATAGCTTCATGTCAAAATAGTCCATAACCAAAAGTAAAGGCACAAAAACAATAAATGTTGATATAAGTAATAAGTTTCTTAAAAACTTCACTTGTCCTAAACCTTTAAATACACCATCAAATATAAATGCTATAGCACAGAAAGGTTGCATTATTAATACAATCCAAAAAACACTGTAAAAATTAGATAATACCTCTTTTTCATTGGTGAAAATTTGTCCCGTTAGTTTATAAAAAATGAAACCAATTATCATTATTATTAACCCAATACTGATACCATATAAGATAAGTTTATTACTTAATTTTATGAGCATATCGTAGTCTTTTGCTCCATAAAATTTTCCAGATAGAATATTACCAGCACTTGAATACCCATCAATTAAGAATGCTCCTAAAAACCAAATGTTTATAGCTATGGTATAAGCTGCAATTGATGCATTACCGTATTTGGTGGCAAAAGCACTTCCTAAAAATAAAGCAACATTAAGTGCAATGGTTCTTATGAATAAATTAATTATCATTTGGATGAAAGTTTTCATTTCCTTATTAAAAGGGAAAACAGGTTTTAAAGGAATACCCGTTTTCCTTTTTAAGAAAATTAATGCTAATACTGCCATAAAAAATTGAGAGATCACACTGGCTGTGGCTGCACCTTTAATATGCATAGGCTCGATAAGATCACTAATTCCATATATCAGAACAAAATCAAGTATAATATTTAGTGAAGTCCCTAAAACCGCAATAATCATAGGAATAAAAGTATTCTGTAGTCCTCTAAAAACTCCAAATATTCCAATGGTAAATAATGTAAACGGTAACCCTAAAATTCTAATTTTAAAATAGTGATTACAAAACTCTAATATTAAATTTTTAGCATTGTATAATTTAAAAATCTCATTTGATAATGGATACGTTATTAGAATAATTAATAAGCTAATTAAAACAATAATAAAAATTGCCTGAGAAGGTAATTCTTTAACTTCCTCTAATTTTTTACCACCTAAATACTGAGAAATTATTGATGATAACGCACTTCGTGATTGTCCAAAGACCCAAATTAACATTGATATAAAAGTACCTACAATACCAACCGCAGCTAAAGCCTCAGTGGCATTCTGATCTATATTTCCAATAATTGCAGTGTCTGTTAAAGACAACAAAGGTTCAGCTACACCAGATACTAATGCTGGTAGAGCAAGATTATTTAATTGTTTGAATGATAAGTCACTTTTCATATCAACAATTCATAACAATAAAAAGGGAATTCACTTTGTAAAGGGAAGTAAATGTTTTCTAATTTTTCATACCCTCTTTTTTCATAGAACTTTTGATTCTTTAAGTTTTTTGAAAAGGTGTCTAATCTTACAGAAGTCAGTTGCTTTTTTCTGGCATAATTTTCTGCGTGTTCCATAAGTTTATTTCCAATTCCCGAATTTTGGAACGTTGGATTTACAGCTAGCCGGTGAATATAAATGCAAGAGTCATTATTTTCTAACCATTTAACAGATTCATATTCTTTATCTTTCGTCTCTGATATTACTATACAACCAATTACTTCATTTTTAGTTTCATATACATGCATTTCTTTGTGTTCAATATCTTTTTGAATAATTTCTTTATTTGGATAAAGATTATTCCATTGTAAAATATTATTTGAAATCATGTGATCTGCACATAATCTGATGATTTTCATTATAGAGTTTAAATCTGAATATTTGGCATATCTAATACTTGTAATCATAGCTTTTTTTCTACGAATGGGACATTAATGTCATGAATTTCAAGGATTAATTTTTTTAATTGTATTTCAAATTCAGTAATTATTTCTGTATCAATTTTTGATTTTGCATCTTTCGCTTTAGATGTGGGTTTAAATGTGAATTTATTGAATCCTTCTTTTAAGTTTCTAAAAGAATAAATACCAGTTTCAAGATCTGTAAAAGTTATGCCTTGTGATGAATTTATAAAAAGATAAGCATAAGTTAAAAGCTGGAAGCTTTTGCTGTATTTTTTATAATCACTCAACATTAAATTCCAATCGCTAATGGTTACATCAGATTTTTTAACTAATCCTGTTTTATAATCTATAATTCTGGTTATTCCATCATAAGTGTCAATTCGATCAATTTCTCCATAAATTTTAATTTTTGAATCGATACCTTTAATTGCAATATGTGTTGAAAGTTTAAATTCAAGGGCTTTAATAATAATTTCTCTTCCATTTTTGATTTCTTTTATTTCTAGATAAATAAAGTTTTGAATAAAGCGTTTTGCAACTTCAAAAACAATATTATTCTTTCCTGAAAGCACATCATTATCATATTCATTTTTAAAGTGATAGCTGGTTTTTTCACCTATCCGTTTTATACAGTTTTTTAATATATCTAAAGTGAGAATGTTATTAATGTAGGGCTTATAAAGATCTTCTAATGTTTTGTGAATAATAGTTCCTAATGTATTTGAAGCAATAGTTTCATTGACTTTATCTTCTTCTGCTACTTTAATGATTTTTTGTTTGTAAAAATCTATGGGGTTTCTAATATAATTAGTTAATGCGGATGGGGAATATCCACTCTCTGATATTTTATTAATAGCTTGAATAATTGAATCCGTTTTTGGTATGGTCAGTAACGACTGCTTTTTTCGTGAAGTTGATTTAGAACTCTCTTTGTATGTAATATTGTGAATTCCTTCGATTTCAATTTGAGTAATAAACCTACTTTTTTCTCCACCATTTAATGTGTCTGTTTCAGAATTATAAATAAGATGTATGTTTTTAGCTCTCGATAAAAGTCTGTAAAAATGATAACTGTAAATAGCGTCTTTTTCTCTGTAAGTAGGAAGATTATTTTTTATTTTAAGTTCATGGGGTAAAAATGAGTTTTGAGATTTACCACCCGGTAAAACGCCTTCATTGAGTGATGTTATAATTATGTTTTCAAAGTCTAAAGTTCGAGTCTCTAGTAACCCCATTATTTGTAAACCACTCAAAGGGTTTCCTTTATAGTCAAGGGTTATTTTGGAACAATATTCTCTAAAAAAAATATGTAAAGATTTAATTGAATTAAAATGATTGTAAGAATTATTATAATCACTAAGTCTTTCAAAAATTGTTTTTATATGAAATAGCACTTGAATTTCTGAAGCATTTATTTCTTTGGCCTTGTTTAGACTTTTATAAAGATTGTCTGTAATTATGATAAACTGATTGATTATTTCTCTTAAATTATTATCCCAATTACCGAAAAGCAGTTTTAATTTTTCTTTTTGTGCAGAAAATTCAATCATTAATTTAGCACAAGAAACATAGGTCAAGTTTTTTGTATTGATATATTTAATTATTGTATTTGAATCTTGAGTATTACTCTGAAAAAAAAATTGACTTATTGAGTTTGAAAAGAAAGTTTTCAAAGATTTGTGATATATTTTATTTGATTTATCCTCAATTATAGTTAAAAGAGTCTCAAAAAAATTATAAGAAGATGAGGAATTGATGGGCATTCCCATGGTAATATTCACTTGCTCAATATTCACAGGAACTAAGTTAATCATGGGGATTAAAAGCTTTTCGTCAGCTAAAACTAGAGCACTACTTTTTTGTTTTTCTTTATCAAATGTTTGTAGTATTTGAGAAGCTATTTGAGCCTCATCAAGGCTGTTTACTGCTTTATAAATGGTTATATTTTTAATCTCTGAATAATTATTATTTATCCATTTTAATGGTTTTTGAGAGTTATTAATATCTGACATATGCTGTCTTAGAAATAATCCAGCATCATGAAAAGTTCTAGTTAAAAATGAATCATCTGCATCCCAGTAAATTGAAGCTTTCCTTTTATTAATAAGTGTTTTAATTATTACTTCTTCAGCTTTATTTAATGCATTAAATCCTAAAAAAACAACATGCTTTTCATGAATTACAAAGGTGTTAATATCTTTAGCTGCTTTTCTGTAAATACCTCCTTGGTATCCTCTATTTTCTTCTGAAAGTTTTTGATTTAATTTTATGTAAATAGAATTTAAATCATTCCATAATTGAACATAATTTGTTACCTGATTAGATTTTGAATTGATTGACCAATGATCAGATTCGATTAGTTTTATTGCATTTAAATGATTGAAAACTTTGTCACAATCAGCAAGGTGTCTGTCTAACTCATTAAAATCTGATAGAATTGTTCTACCCCAGCTGATGAAATTTTCAAAGTTTTCTGGGGAGTCAATTTCATTTTTATAAACACAATATAATTCTGATATAGCTTCAAAATCACTTATTTTTTTTATTCCTGAGATCTCCTCTATAAATTCTTCAATTGAAACTATCTTAGGACTGAAAACAACAGTTTTTAATTGTTTTGTTATTTCATGCTTAATTAAAATTGAGGCTCTTTTGTTTGGAACTACAATTAATAGATCTTCTAGTTCTATAGAATAATTTGAAATTAAATCATGTGTTACCTCACTTAAAAAAGATTTCATAAAACTTTAATTATTGAAAAAAAAAAGGCTACGAAAACGCAGCCTTTTAAATAAATTTTAAGAGGTTTACTATTCAACTAAGTTGATTTCAACTCTCCTATTATTAGCTCTTCCAGCTCTAGTTTTATTTGAATCAACAGGCTTAGTTTCACCAAACCCAACAGCAGAAAGCCTTGCTCCTTCAATACCATTATCAACAAGGTAGCCTTTTACGCTACTAGCTCTTGAGTCAGATAATTTTTGATTTCCAGCTGCGCTTCCAGTATCATCTGTGTGACCTTCAACAGTAAATCTTGAACTAGGATATTCTTTAAGAATACCAATTATATCATTTAATACAGTTTCTGATTGAGATTTTATAGAAGATTTTCCGGAATCAAATAATATTGTTTTAGCGTAACCGTTTAAAGCTTCCTGTACCATTTTAGTAACATCAGGACAACCATTATTTGCAACAGTACCAGCTTTATTTGGACATTCGTCATCTTTATCTAATACTGAATCACCGTCTGTATCAGGCCAAGGGCAACCATTGTTTGCTGCAGGTCCAGCTTGATTTGGACAATTATCTTTAGGGTCAGCTACACCGTCACCATCACTATCAGGGCATCCATTCATAGCAGCAGAACCCGCTTTGTTTGGACAAGCATCGTCTTTATCAGCTATACCATCGCCATCACTATCAGGACATCCGTTCAATTCAGCTAGTCCAGCACTGTTAGGACAAGAATCTTTACTGTCTTCTATACCATCGCCGTCACTATCAGGACAACCATTAAATTCTTCTAAACCAGCTTCATTAGGACATGCGTCTTGTTTGTCATAAATGCCATCTCCATCAGAATCTGTTCCACCAAATTTAATAGTAAGACCAAGTCTGTGTTGAAAATGGGTAGATACAGTATTTTCAAAATCATGTTTGTATGAAGAAGATACAGTAAGACCTATATTGTCATTAGCCCAGAAGTTAATACCAAGAGTACCGTTTAAAGTACCAGCACCATTTTGGTCTAGCCAAGTATATCCACCACCAACACCAACGAAAGGATCAATAGTAGTATTTTCTAAGAAATTATATTTGATAATACCGTCAAGAGCATAGTATGATAAGTCATCCGCTTCAGCATCTCCAAACTTGTCGATTTTGTTTAGAGAACCAGCAGCCTCAATTGAGAAACCATCACCAACATAATACCCAACAGATAATGTAGATACTGAAGGTAAAATATTGTAGTGATCACCAATGTTAAAATATTCATCAAATAATTCACCTTGAGGTGCAGTTTCACCCACTGGGTAGTAGTCAACAGCATTTATGCCAATTCCAATAGACCAAGGGTTATTTTGATCCTGAGCGTATGTTGTCAATCCAACACAAAGCAATAATGCTAATAGTAACCTGTTAAGATTTTTCATTTTAATCAGTTTGTTTTTAGTATTAAATAATAACAAATGTAAGTCCTAGAACCTGCATTAACAAAATATTGGCGCAAAAATTAAGGAAAAATCATCAAAATTTGATGATTTTTATATCATTACTTACATAAACCAAAACCTTTAATTCTACCTTAAAACCCATAATTGTTAATAGCTTCTCATAATTAATTAATTGATCTTTATGATCAATTTTCTCTTCCCCTGTTTTGTAGTCTATTATTAAAACCTTGTGATTTGGTCCAATAGCAATTTTATCTGGAATATGGGTGTTCCCCTCTGAATCTATGATTGCTTTTTCATTTAAAATCTTAAATTCATTATTAAAAAAGATATTTAATTCAGGATGGCAAACAATTTTTTTTACACGCTCCTTAAAGAATGAGATCTCTTGATTTAAGTTTAAGATATCATTTTTAAAGTGTAATAAGGATGTATTAATATCATCAACCGTATAAATCAAAGACATTATATTATGAAGTAAAACACCAATTTCTAAATTTATGTTTGTCTTTGATTCCCAATTAGTATTTGGCGTTAATGGTTTATTTAATTTAAAATTAAAATCATTTTCCGTAATGTTTTTTACTGAAGTTGAAACATTAGTTTCATTATTTATAATATTCTCAGTTTTTGTTCCTAATGAGTATGAATCAACACCATCCGTCCATAAGTTTTGGCTTTTTAAAAAATTAGCAAAAAGTCCTGTGTATGAATCTATTTTAAATTCATTTGTTTTTGAATTTATTTGATAATCACCAATTATGTATAGTTCTTTTTCTGCTCTAGTTAAGGTGACGTACAAAAGATTGATAGCATCCAATTCAAGTTGGTGTTGATTATGCTCAAACATCTGTTCACCTTCGTCATTATGGTTTTTAATACTCTTATTAAAATCTACATAGAGGTAATCTATTTTAGAAGAAAGACTATTTGTAGGAAACCATATTTTGGGGTTTTTTTGAAAATAGATTTTTTGATTTGCATAAGGAAAAATAACTATTGGAAACTCTAGGCCTTTTGACTTGTGTATAGTCATTAGTTTAATGGTGTTTTCATCTTCGACAGTTAAGCATAGCTTATTTTCGTTAAGTTCCCAATATTCAAGAAAATTAAATAAATTATTTTCCTTATTGCACTGAAAAGTATATGTAAGTTCAAGATATTTCTGAATGTAAGCGTTGCTTAATGAAAATCCAGATATTACAGAAATTAATGTTTGAGTTAAATGAGTTAAGGAATGGTTTTTACAGGAATTATAATCAATATTAACATTAAAAAAATGAGATAATTGTATAAAGAAATCTTCATTTTCAAGATGAATCAAATCAGTAACAAGATTATGAAAACTATTAAAGTTTTTATAACAAGTGATTAGTTCTAAAAGATTTAACTTGCAGTGAGTAGATTTGGGGTTTAAAAAGATTTTTTTGATTTCTACTAAAATTAAGATCTCAGTGGCATTTTTCAACAATAATGTTTCAGAAGATGAAATTGGGATATTTTTTTCTACCAAACCCTCAGATAGTTTTATACCCTCATTTTTTTTTCTTGTTATAATACAAATGTCGCTGTAATTGTACCCTCTGATTTTTAAATCTTGAATGATGTTTATGGTCTTATTTACAATAAAAGAATCATAATCTTTTTCTTTTGAGGTTTCAATTAGATTTAATTCTACGTAACCTTCTTGAGAGTTTGATGGAACCTGATAAGAGTTATTGTAAAGATTGGAGTAAGCTTCAAGTTTTAAACTGGTTTTGGAAATTAAATTAAAAAAGGCATTATTAAAATCAACAATAGTTTTAAAACTTCTAAAATTACTTTTTAATATTTGAACATCCGCATCAATAAAAAAGGAGTTAATGTTATTACTTAAATTAATAAATTGTTCAACTTTACCTCCACGCCATCTGTATATGGCTTGTTTTGCATCACCAACCAGTAAAAGAGAACTTTCAGATGTGTCTGAATAAGAACTGAGAGAATCTCCTATTAAAGGAGATAAATTTTCCCATTGCATTTCTGAAGTGTCTTGAAATTCATCAATAAAAAAATGATCGAATTTCTCACCTAGTCTTTCATAAATATAAGGTGATGGTTGATCTTTAATTTCCTTTGAAATGAGAGTATTGAATTCAGAAATTAAAAGTTTATTATCGGTCGTTTTTTGAAACTCAAAGCATTTTTTTAACTCATTAATTACTGATAGTGGGGTTAAATTTTTTAAAAGATTTTTATAAAAAATTATATTTTTAATATGGGTCACATTCTCATAGACACCTTTTATAATTTTGGGTTTTAAAAAATCAATAATCTTAGATTGATCTGGCGAAGTTGTTTTTTTGTAAAGATCTTGGGTTTCTATATTAACAATCCACTTAAGATCTGTGTTAATTTTATCAAGGCTTTCAATACAATTTTTAAAAAAAGAAGGAACATTTTTGTAGCTAAATGAATTTGGATCAACATTTTTTTCATCAAGTTCATCTAAAATATTTTTTGAAATTATTACAATTTCATTTTTAGCGAAATACATTCTTTTTTCAATTTCATTTTGAAGCTCTTTAAAATCGGATAGTGAAATATTATTAAGAAGATTAATGTATTTTATGTGATTTTCATTTAAAAATAATTTACCAATTTCTTTAAGATCATCATTTATATTCCAACTTTTATCATCATCAATTTTTTGTAAAACATAATCAGTTATAATTTTTGAGAGATTCTTATCAACATCAGTTTTTTGCAATAAAAGGTCAATGGTTTTATCTAAAAAATAATTAGTATCTAACTCTACTTCAAAATTTGAATTCAATTTTAAATCAGTTGAAAAAGTTTTTATTAGCGAGTAGTTAAATTTATCAATAGTTGAAATTGTTAACCCCGCATAATGATGACTGATTTCATTGATAAGTTGTTTTGATCTTTTCTGAAGTAATTTTGAAGATATATTTAGTTCATAACATATTTGATTAGCCATAGCTTGATCACAATAAAATCTTTCAGGGAAAGCAATACCTTTTAATGTATTTATAACACGATCTTTCATTTCACCTACAGCTTTATTTGTAAATGTTAATGCAAGTAACTTTTTAAAGCTTCCTTTTTTATCAGATTTTAAGAGTGTTATTAAATACTGTTTAACTAAAGTGAATGTTTTGCCACTTCCAGCTGAAGCATTATAAATCTTAAAAGATTGTGATTTCATTTAATTAATTTAAACTATACTTAGTGACAATATATTATTTTTTATTAATCCTTATTATACTTAATTTTGGTATAAATAAATAAAATTAAATTTATGGCTTTTGAATTACCACAATTGAATTACGCTTATGATGCATTAGAGCCTCATATAGATGCGAGAACAATGGAGATACATTACTCCAAACATCATAATGGTTACACTAACAAATTGAATGCAGCAATTTCAGGAACAGATCAAGATGGTTCTGACATCGTCGCTATTTTAAAAGGTTTAGATGTAAATAATAATGCGGTTAGAAATAATGGCGGCGGATATTATAATCATTGTCTTTTTTGGGAGGTAATGGATCCTAACAATAAACAATCTTTATCTGGTGAATTAGAAGATGCTATCAATACGTCTTTTGGATCATTTGAAAACTTTAAAAACGAATTTAGTAAAGCTGCTGCAACGCAATTTGGGTCTGGTTGGGCTTGGTTATGTGTTCATTCAGGTGGTAAACTTGAAGTTTGTTCTACTCCAAATCAAGATAATCCCTTAATGCCAGGAATTGGTTGTGGTGGCACTCCAGTTTTAGGATTAGATGTATGGGAGCATGCATATTATTTAAATTATCAAAATAGAAGACCAGATTATATTGATGCTTTTTTTAGTGTAATTAATTGGGGAGAAGTTACTAAACGTTTTGAAGAAGCTAAGTAATAATTCTTAGAATTAAATTTTATTAAAGGGGGGTATGTTTTTACATACCCCCCTTTAATAAAAAAAAGGTGAACGAGAGTTCACCTTTTTGCCCCAAATCTACCATGAACTTAACCTACTTATGTTATGGTGAAGCTAATATATATGAATAAATCTATTATGAATTATAAAATAGACGAAATACATTTATTTAGGATTAAGTACGGTTATTAATAGGTTTTAATATGCTCTTTCTTTATTTCCTTCATAAAAGTTTATAAAAGCCTTGTTTACAACCCTGTAGCCTCCAGGTGTTGGATAGTTTCCAGTGAAATACCAATCCCCTTTATTATCAGGACATGCCTTATGAAGGTTTTCAATAGATTGAAATATAGTTTTTACATTTGCATTTGTAGAAGAATCTGTAATTAATTCTCCAATTCTATTTGAGATTTCATCTGCAGAAAATTCATTATATAATTCTTTTACATAATTAATAACTTTTCTGTCATCAATACCTTCTTGATTCTTACATTTTTTATAGGTTTCATCAATCAATTGGTATTTGTTGTTTTCTTTCAGTAATGATAAAAGTGCTCTAAATGCAATAAGATCTTCTAAATTAGCCATATCAATTCCATAGCAATCAGGATACCTGATTTGAGGAGCAGAAGAAACAACAATAATTTGTTTTGGGTTTAATCTGTCCATCATTTTTATAATACTTTTCTTGAGCGTTGTTCCTCTTACAATACTGTCGTCAATTATAACAAGATTGTCTGATGATTTAATTACCCCGTATGTGACATCATAGACATGTGCTACTAGATCATCCCTACTGCTATCTTCAGTTATAAATGTTCTGAGTTTGACATCTTTAATAGCTATTTTCTCTATTCTTGGTCTTTCAGATAGGATTTCTGTAACCTTTTCAGAAGATAAATTATTCTTACCCTCAAGAATGGTTTGTGTTTTTTTCTTATTTAAAAATTCTTCTACAGAGTCAATCATCCCGAAAAAAGATGTTTCGGCAGTATTGGGGATATATGAAAAAACCGTATTTGCAGTGTCATTGTTAATAGCTTGTAAAATATTTGGCATTAATAATTTACCAAGCATTTTTCTTTCATTATATATTTCAGCATCACCACCACGAGAGAAATAAATGCGTTCAAAAGAACAAGCCTTTCTTTCTAAAGGTTCAATAATTTTTTCAAAAGAAACGTGACCTGATTTTTTAATTATAATTGCATGACCGGGATCAAGTTCTTTAACATTGTTAATGTCTACATTGAAAACAGTTTGAATTACTGGTCTTTCTGAGGCAACAACTACTACTTCATCATCTTTGTAATAAAATGCAGGCCTTATGCCTGCAGGGTCCCTAAGCACAAAACTATCACCATGCCCAATCATTCCTGCCATTGCATAACCTCCATCCCAGTTTTTTGAGGACTTTTTAAGGATTTTCTTTAAATTTAGACGCTCAGCTATCAACGGTGAGCATTCAATCTTTGAATAGCCTTCTTTTTTTAGTTTTTTATATATTTTACTGACAGCATCATCTAGGAAATGTCCAATTTTTTCCATGATAGTGATGGTATCTGTGTAATCTTTGGGGTGCTGACCTAGTTCAATTAAATTATCGAACAACTCTTTTACATTAGTCATGTTAAAGTTCCCAGCAAGAATTAAATTTCTGTGCATCCAGTTATTTTGTCTTAAAAAAGGATGAACGCTTTCAACACTGTTCTTACCAAAAGTACCATACCTAACATGTCCAAGGAATACCTCACCTATGTATGGAATATGCTTTTTTTGAAGCGCAACATTATCGTTCAATTCAGGTTTTTCTGCAAAAGTTTTATTTATTCTTTTATTTATCTGTGAAAAAATATCTTGAATTGGTTGAGGTTTACTAGACCTAACACGACTTATGTATCTTTTTCCAGGGCTAGTATCTAACTTAATACTTGCTAGCCCAGCACCATCTTGACCTCTGTTATGCTGCTTTTCCATAAGTAGATACATTTTATTTACTCCATAAAAAGCAGTGCCGTATTTTTCTTTGTAATATTCTAAAGGTTTTAATAGTCTGATATGTGCAATTCCACATTCATGTTTGATAGCGTCACTCATTATATTAGTTGTGTGTTGTGTTTAGTTTTTATATATTATTGAGTTAGTTCAATATCAAATTGTGTGAGGGATTTAAACTGACTAAGTCGCTCATTTACTTCTGTATTGGTTAAATTTTCCATACGTTGAGTTCCAAATTTTTCAACACAAAAAGAAGCTAAAGCTGAACCATAAATAACGGCATTTTTCATGTTGTCAAATGAAATGTTTTTTGATGCGGCTAAAAAACCAGCAAAACCTCCAGCAAATGTATCACCTGCTCCTGTTGGGTCAAAAACTTCTTCGAGAGGAAGGGCGGGTGCATAAAATACTTGCGAACCACTAAAAATTAGCGCACCATGTTCTCCCTTTTTAATTACAACATACTTTGGCCCCATGGAATGAATTTTTTTTGCTGCTTTTCTAAGAGAGTATTCTCCTGTAAGTTGTCTTGCCTCTTCATCATTAATTGTTATGACATCAACTTTTTTAATCACCTGAAGCAAGTCTTCAAGCGTATTATCCATCCAAAAATTCATGGTATCTAAAATGGTAAGTTTTGGTTTGGATTCCATTTGATTAAGCACACTTAACTGTACAATAGGGTGCAGATTACCTAACATAACGATATCGGCATCTTTATATGTTTCTGGCACAACAGGATTAAAGTCTGCTAAAACATTAAGTTCTGTAGAAAGCGTATCACGTGAGTTCATGTCATTATGATATTTTCCACTCCAAAAAAATGTTTTTCCATCTTTTACAATTTCAATACCCGAGACATCAATATTTTTATTTTTAAGTAAGTTGAGGTGTTTTTTTGGAAAATCTCCTCCTACTACAGAAATCACAGCAGAATCTACATTGAAATGTGAAGCAGCTAGTCCTATATATGTGGCTGCACCTCCTAGTATTTTGTCAGTTTTTCCAAACGGGGTTTCGATGGCATCAAAAGCTACTGTCCCGACAATCAAAAGTTTACTCATTTTCAGATATTAAAATTTCTGCAAATCTACACAAAATAATTGTTATCAATTATATAGGAATTTTTTAAAAATCCATTTATTTCCTACCAAAATCTGCCGGAATTTCGCCCCATTTTTTTGTGTCCCATTTAATAATTTTATTGTGGTATGAATTGTTTTTTAACCAAGCTTCTGCTCGTCCTATTAAAATGAATAATTCTCCAGTTGAATCGTCTTTTTTTAGGGAGGTATTACATTTCTTTTTCTTCACCCAACTAATAGCAGTTAAGGAATCTGAGTAAATGGGGTATGAACAGTTGTTTTTTTTGAGAAAGGCAAGTCCGTGAACTATAGCCAAAAACTCTCCTATATTATTTGTTCCTTTTTTAAATGGCCCTTTTTTGAATAAGAGTTTTTTGGATAGGGTGTCTACTCCCTGATATTCCATTACTCCTGGATTCCCACTTGAAGCTGCATCAACAGCAATTGACTTACTGATAATTTCTTTAGGGAGAATGGATTGATTTTTAGAATTCTGGTAATCTGTGTAACTGAATTTAAGGGCGTTTTTAGCTTCTTTTTCAGAGTGGAAAGACTTGAATAGAGCGCCTTTAAAATTAACTGTTTGTTTATGACAATCTTTCCAATTATCGTATACACCAGGGACAATTCCTTTCCAAACAGTATAATATTTTTTAGGCATTATTTTCAATTAAATTTTGGATGACTTTTGGAAAAAAAGTCATTTCTAATTTATGAATTTTATTTGCAACATCCTCAGGAGAGTCAGTAGCCTCGATATTGCAATCAAATTGTTTGATAATTCCCCCTTCATCGTAAAATTCATTGACATAATGAATGGTAATGCCAGACTTTTCTTCCTTGTTTTCAACTACTGCTTTATGAACATGCATCCCATACATGCCTTTTCCTCCATAACTGGGAAGTAATGCGGGGTGAATATTAATTATTTTATTATGAAAAACTGATACAAGGTACTTAGGGAATTTCCATAAAAAACCAGCGAGCACAATCAAATCAGGATTTATAGATAATAATTTGCTGTGGACCCCATTTTTTTCTTTAAAATCTTCGCTATTAAAAACGTATACAGGTATGTCAAGTTTTTTTGCTCTATTTATCACGAAAGCATTAGGGTTGTTACAAAAAACGTGAGTAACTGTAGTTAAATTGTTGTTTTTGAAGTGTTTAATTATGTTTTCTGCATTTGATCCACTACCGGAAGCAAAAACCACTATTTTATTCATTTGCAAGTAGTTATTGGTTGTTGAATTATGATAATTGCAAAAAAAAGCATATTAATTGATATATTGTATTGAACTTACAAATTAATTTATTTTACATTTTTTATGTAAAAGTGTGTTTTAAAATAAAGTTTTTTATTTTTGCGACTTAATTAAAACTTTAAAATTAAAGATTATGTCAGACATTGCATCAAGAGTAAAAGCGATTATCGTAGACAAATTAGGTGTTGATGAAAACGAAGTAGTTTCAGAAGCAAGCTTCACTAATGATTTAGGGGCAGACTCATTGGATACAGTTGAGTTAATTATGGAATTCGAAAAAGAATTTGATATTCAAATTCCAGATGATCAAGCTGAAAACATCGCTACAGTTGGTCAAGCTATTTCTTACATAGAAGAAGCAAAATAATTTAGACATTTATGGAATTAAAGCGAGTTGTAGTTACCGGTTTAGGTGCACTTACTCCTATTGGCAATACTAAAGATGAGTATTGGGATGCCCTTGTAAAAGGTAAAAGTGGTGCCGCTCCAATAACATATTTTAACACTGAAAAGTTTAAAACCAAATTTGCTTGCGAACTCAAAAATTTTGAGGTTACGGATTTTATCCATCGTAAAGATGCAAGAAAAATGGATCGTTTTACACAATATGCAATGGTTGCTTCAGACGAAGCTATTGCAGACTCAAAACTTGATTTGGATACCATTGATAAGTTACGTGTTGGTGTTATATGGGGAGCTGGTATCGGAGGGCTTGAAACTTTTCAAAATGAAGTTTTAAATTTCGCTGCTGGTGACGGGACTCCAAAATTCAACCCCTTTTTTATTCCAAAAATGATTGCAGATATAGCCCCAGGAAACATTTCTATTAAGAACGGTTTTATGGGGCCTAATTATACCACTGTTTCAGCTTGCGCTTCTTCAGCAAACGCTTTAATTGATGCCCTTAATTATATCAGGTTAGGGCATTGTGATGTTATTGTCACTGGAGGTAGTGAAGCCGCTGTAGCAATAGCAGGTATGGGAGGTTTTAATGCTTTACACGCATTGTCCACTAGAAATGATAGCCCTGAAACAGCATCTAGACCATTTGATGCCCAAAGAGATGGATTTGTTCTTGGTGAAGGCGCAGGTTGTTTAATTCTTGAAGATTATGACCATGCCATTGCTCGAGGTGCTAAGATATATGCCGAGGTTATTGGAGGTGGTATGTCATCAGATGCTCACCACATGACAGCTCCACACCCTGATGGGATTGGTGTTGTTGCCGTTATGAAGAATTGTCTTAGTAATGCTGGAATATCTCCAGAAGAAGTTGATTACATTAACACTCACGGTACTTCCACCCCTTTAGGAGATGTAGCAGAGTTAAAGGCTATTAAAGAAGTTTTCGGGGATCACGCTAAAAATATTAATATCAATTCAACAAAATCAATGACAGGACATCTTCTTGGTGCTGCAGGCGCTATTGAGGCTGTTGCTTCAGTCATGTCTATGCAACACGGAATTATTCCACCTACCATCAATCATAAAAATGTAGACGAGAATATTGATCCCGAACTTAATTTAACTTTAAACAAACCCCAAAAACGTGAGGTTAATATTGCGATGAGTAATACGTTTGGTTTTGGTGGTCATAACGCTTGTGTGTTGTTTAAGAAAATAGATTAAATTACGAATGAAATTCATTCGAAACATATTCAATTCCCGGCCTGATAAAGGCAGGGATTTTTTTTTGGAAGTTAAAAAGCTCATAGGATTTACACCACTTGATTTATCAATATATAAAATGGCTTTTACACACCGATCCTTGAATTTAAAGAATTCTACAGGAGTAGCTGTTAATTATGAACGGCTTGAATTTTTAGGGGATGCTATGTTGGATGCGGTTATTTCAAAATATCTGTATGATAAAGTACCACAAGGTGATGAGGGATATCTAACAAAAATGCGATCGAAAATAGTAAGTCGAGAACACCTCAATGAATTAGGAAAAGAACTTGATTTAATTAAACTTCTGAAAAGTAGGATACCAAAAGCAAATTTTGGAAATAATGTTCATGGTAATTTATTCGAAGCTATAGTTGGTGCTATATTTCTGGACAGAGGTTATAATGATTGTAAGTCATTTATTGATCAAAATGTAATCATTCCACATGTCGATATTGAAACTCTTGAGAGTAAAGTTATAAGCTACAAAAGTTTATTTATTGAATGGTGTCAAAAGGAAAAAAAAATATTCAATTACAATGTGTATGAAGATACCGGCAATGAGGATATTAGGCATTTTTCAGTGAAATTGTATATCGATGATAAAATCATAGCTAAAGCAAGAGCTACATCTAAGAAAAAAGCAGAGGAAAAAGTTTCAAAGCGTGCTTTTTTTGTGTTTCAAAATCAAATTAATGATAAACCGTAATTTTTGTTTTGTCAAGAAATTTTAATCTATTACTTTCACTTTTAATTTTTTAAGTATGGCAATGCATAAGTTATGTATGGATGATTTTGATCAGGAATCATATACTTTACTCGCCGTAATTTGTAGATTAGAAGATTACAGAATGGCTTATATGTTTAATAAGTTTCTTGATGTAAAATTTAAAAAACGTTCTAAAAATATTGATTTTAAATCGCCCTTTGCGTCTTATTCTTTATTCGAATATGAAAACAAGTCAGAAAACGTAGTTTGGAACTTGATATCTAATGTATACAAAACCGAAGAAGAATCTGAAGACGAGGGTCTTTTCTTTGATTTAAAATCAAAAATAATTAATTACCATAATTTACTACCAGAATTAAATACTGTTGATTTTCTAGTGAAAATTAACAGTGAAGCAAGACTAATTAACGAAAAAATGATATTAAATAGCATTCAGCAAATACCACAAGTTGTTACTTGTTACAAAGTTGAAAGTAATGATATCGTTTCTAATGAGAATTTAATTTTTTAAAAATGTTTAAAAGAAAAAAGACAAAAATTGTTGCAACTCTTGGGCCTGCGTCAAGTTCTAAGGAAGTGCTTCGTCAAATGCTTATAAAAGGAGCTAATGTATTTCGAATAAATTTTTCACACGCAGATTATGAAGATGTAAAAGAACGTGTAAAAATTATAAGAGAATTAAATGAGGAACTAGGTTTTAATGCTTCAATTTTAGCAGATTTACAAGGACCTAAATTGCGTGTTGGCGTTATGAAAGATGAGGTTTTTGTTGATGAAGGAGATGAAATTATTTTTGCCACAGGTGAGCGTTTTGAAGGCACTAAGGCGCGTGTATATATGACATATGACCGCTTCCCTATGGATACAAAACCTGGAGAAAAAATATTACTTGACGATGGAAAACTAATTTTTGAAGTTGTTTCTACCGATGGTAAAAAAGAAGTACTGGCCAAAGTAATTCAAGGCGGTCCTTTGAAATCCAAAAAAGGGGTTAATCTTCCAAATACAGATATATCTCAACCGGCTTTAACGGAGAAAGATATAGAAGATGCTAAATTTGCAATTAGCTTGAAAGTAGATTGGATTGCATTATCATTTGTAAGAAAACAAGAAGATCTTATAGAGCTACAAGATTTAATTAAAGCGCATAGTGAACATAAGATTCCAATTATTGCCAAAATTGAAAAACCTGAAGGTGTAGAGAATATTGACAAAATAGTTTCTTATTGTGATGGTTTAATGGTTGCTAGAGGCGATCTTGGTGTTGAAGTGCCCGCTCAAGATGTTCCTCTAATTCAAAAACAATTGGTTTTAAGAGCTAAACAAGCCCGAATTCCTGTAATTATAGCAACACAGATGATGGAAACTATGATTTCTAGTTTAACGCCTACTAGAGCTGAAGTTAATGATGTTGCAAATTCAGTTATGGACGGTGCAGATGCAGTAATGTTATCTGGAGAAACTTCTGTTGGAAGTTATCCTGTTCAAGTTATTGAAAAAATGTCAAGTATTATCAGAAGCGTTGAAGATTCGGAGTTAATTTCAGTACCTCAAAACCCGCCTCACATTAAAACAAAACGCTACATAACGAAGTCTATTTGTTACCATGCAGCCAACATGGCAAATGAAATTGACGCTAAAGCAATTTCAACGTTGACCAATAGTGGCTACACGGCTTTCCAAATTTCTGCGTGGCGACCAAATGCTCATATTTTAGTGTTTTCAGATAATAAACGTATACTTACCCAACTTAATTTATTATGGGGAGTTAAAGCCTTTTATTATGATAGGAATGTAAGTACTGATGAAACTATAGAAGATGTTAATAAATTTGCTCAACAAAAGGGATATGTTAAGGAAGGAGATATGCTTATTAGTTTGGCTGCAATGCCTATAACAGATATGGGAATGGTGAATACACTGAGAGTTTCAATTATCAACTAAAATTTAAATTTTAGTTGAACGTTGAAGCTTGATTGTTTTTGAGTATCAGATTTTGTATTAAGATTTGTTACTGAAATACCTAAAAGTCTTACAGAATTTTTAAGGGATTCCTGGTAAAGGAGTCCCTTTGTTATTTCAAAAATGAGTTCGTTATCACTTATAAAATACAGATTAGTTCTACTTCTTGTTTGAACACTAAAATCACTGTATTTGATTTTTAAAGTAATGGTTTTCCCAGATACGTTTTGTTTTTTTAGTCGTTCAGAAACTTCTTTAGAAAGCGCTCTTAATCGCTCTAACATGAATAATTCACTTGTTAAATTGGTTGCAAAAGTTTGTTCTGCAGCTAGTGATTTTCTAATGCGGTTAGGCTTAACAGGACTATTATGTATTCCTCTAACCACATTGTAATAATAGGAGCCTGATTTTCCAAATTGTGTCTCTAAAAACGATTCTGTTTTTGATTTTAAATCTTTGCCCGTAAATATGCCTAAGTGATACATTTTGTTAGAGGTTACTTTGCCTATACCATAAAACTTTCTGATATCGAGTGCTTCTAAAAAAGGAATTATTTCATCGGGAGTGATTGTTTTTTGACCGTTTGGTTTATTGATATCACTAGCTACTTTAGCAATAAATTTATTGATAGATATCCCTGCTGAGGCTCTTAAACCTGTTTCGTCGTATATTTTATTTCTAATTTCTTGAGCAATTAAAGTAGCACTAAGATTATTCTTTTTGTTTATAGTAACATCTAAATAGGCTTCATCTAAAGACAAAGGCTCAACCAAATCGGTATACTCAAAAAAAATGGCACGAATTTTTACGGAAATCTCTTTATACCTATAGAATCTTGGTTTTACAAATATCAAGTCTTTACAAAGCGATTTGGCTAATTGCCCGCTCATAGCACTTTTTACACCAAATTTTCTAGCTTCATAACTTGCTGCACTCACAACACCGCGTTTGCTACTTCCCCCAACAGCAATGGGTTTATTTCTTAATTCAGGGTTGTCTAATTGTTCTACAGAAGCATAAAATGCATCCATATCAATATGAATAATTTTCCTATTTAAATTTTCATCAGACATTATTCAAATTTAAATATCTTTATAATTGATAACAATTCAATTTTGATTCCAAAAACAGCTATACTTATTGGAGCGACTGGTTTAACAGGCTCCTGTCTATTAAATGATCTATTAGAGGATAACGACTTCACAAAGATTATAATCTTTTCCCGAAAAACAACTGGCATTAAACACCCAAAAATAGAGGAGCATATTATAGATTTATTTAAGATAAAAAATTACAAACATTTAATTCAAGGCGATGTAGCATTTTGTTGTATTGGCACTACCAGATCAAAAACACCTGATAAAGAAATATATACTAAGATTGATTGTGGAATACCTTCAGATTTAGCAATCATTTGCAATGAAAATAAAGTGGATTGTTTTTTGGTAATTTCATCAATGGGAGCAAAGGCCAACAGCAACACTTTTTATTTAAAAACAAAAGGAATGATGGAGCGTTTAGTTTTAAACAGCGGAATTAAAAACATATACGTTTTACGTCCTTCTATAATAATTGGAAACAGAAACGAAAAGCGTTTTACAGAACGTTTTGCAAAGATCCTTTTTAAATGCTTTGATTTTTTCATGGTTGGTATTTTTGAACCATATAAATCAATACATGCCAAAGATATAGCTAAAGCTATGATAATACTTTCAAAAGTGGGCTTTGAAACTTCAATATTACAATCTAATCAAATACAAAAGCTTGCAAATGGTTGAGATAGAACGTAAATTTTTGATAACAAACACCAACTTTAAAAAGGAAAGTGAAAAGTCTTATATTATAAAACAGGGGTATTTAAATAGAGATCCATCAAGAACGGTTAGAATAAGAATAAAAAATAATGAAGGGTATATTACTGTAAAAGGTAAGTCATTTGATGGAGGAGTTTCTCGTTTCGAATGGGAAAAACAAATTGCCCTAGATGATGCTGAAGCTTTAATAAAGTTATGTGATTCAGGGGTTATTCATAAAGAACGATTTATTGTTAATAAAGGGAAGCACACATTTGAGGTTGATGAGTTTTTTGGAGAAAACTCAGGGTTATGTATTGCAGAGGTAGAATTATCAAATCCCAATGAGGATTTCGTTAAGCCAGATTGGCTTGGAAAAGAAGTCACTGGTGATGAACGCTTCTACAATTCTTATATAAGTCGTAATCCTTATTCAAAATGGTAGTCCATAAGTTATGACACGCATAATATTTTTTTTATTAGTTATACCATTGGCATTTTCACAAAAAATTGTAAAATGCCCCTTGGACCAATTACAGGTTACCATAAAACCTAATAAGTCTAAAAAGACTTTAATCTATGATTATTCTAATTGTTTATTAAACGGTTCTAAAAGCACCAGTATAGAATTTACTGTTCAAAACAAATCATCGTCATCATTAATTGTTGATGCTAATTATAAGGGTAAGGACAAGAAAGGAAATGCAGCACGTTATATCATCGAAGGAAATTCAACGAGGCAATGTTACGTATTATTAACCAGAAAGCAGACCGACATCGATTTTAGAGGGATTTCATATTTCTCTGATTTAAGAGGTTTTCCTGGAGGCTATTTAAAGCATTGGAAAGCCACAGATTTATCAAAAATTAGGGCGGTTATACTAGATTTTTTATCTACAGATTCATCTGCAGTCAATGCTTTGGTCAGTATACCAAAATTAACTGGAGATTATGTTTTTGATAAGAACGAATTAAATGGAAAGCAAGGTCCTTTAATAGACGAACTTGGACAACATATTAATACGAATTGGGAAAATAAATTAAGTAATAAAGCAGTTTTAAAAACTAATGGTATAGCAGATCAAAAGGCTTACTCTAAAGTTAAATTTTCTAAAGCATTTTCAGAGTATGGCGGTTTTAAAAATGAAAAACGTTTTGAAGGTACAGGTTATTTTAGGACATTAAAATATAACGGCAAATGGTGGTTAGTTGATCCTAAAGGCTATTTGTTTTGGTCCTACGGAGTTACGGGAGCTGGAGTGGGGAATTTCACAAGCCACAAAAACAGAACGTTTTTATATAATAACATAAATGCTATTAAATCCCAATATAAAAATGATACATCTAACGCTTTAAATAGAAAACATGCGGTTAATTATTACAATATAAATTTAAATAGAAAGTACGGCGATAACTGGATGCAGATTCATGAGAATTTAACGCAAGGGAGACTTAAATCATGGGGGATTAATACCATGGGCGCTTGGTCTAAAGTTATCACCAATTCCACGCATCCGTTTACACTAATAATTCACCCCAGAACAGCATGGATTGGTAAATTAGATAAGTTACCAGATCCTTTTTCAAATGCATTTTTAGAAGACTTAAATATAAGATTACAGCTCATTTCAGAATATAATAAATCACCTTATTTATTAGGAGTTTTTATAAATAATGAAATTCATTGGAGCAAGAAAATAGGTCATGAACTATTGGCTTTAGATCAAGATATCCCTTGCAAAAAAGCACTACATAATTTTTTAAAAATCAAATACAAAACAACTGAGTTACTTAACAGCTCTTGGGGAACTAGTGCAACTAATTTTAATGATTTAGTATTTAAAAATCGTGTGTATCCTGTTGCTAAACAATTTGAAGAAGACATGCAATCCTTTTTTGAGTTTTATGTAGAAACTTATTTTGCTACAGTTTCAAAAGCTTTTGATGTGTTTTTTCCGAATCACTTGTATTTAGGCTGTCGTTTTCACGGGGCTGCTAAACAGAATAAAGTATTGCATGATATTGCCTCTAAATATACAGATGTAGTAAGCTTTAACATCTATGAATATGGGGTTAAAGATTTTAATTTTAAACCTAAATTGGATAAGCCCATGCTTATTGGCGAATTCCATTTTGGAACTACAACAAATGGTGTTTGGGGTGGCGGATTAAAACATGCTTACTCTTTGGAAAACCAAGCTAATTTATTGGAGCAGTATTTAGGTGAAGCGGTGCAGCACCCATCTATAGTTGGAGCGCATTGGTTTCAATGGACTGATCAGCCCGCAACCGGGCGTTTAAATGATGGTGAAAACTTTAGAATTGGTTTTGTTTCTGTAACAGATATACCATACCAAGATTTAGTTACCGTTTCAAAAGCATTTGCTAAAAACATTTTTAAAATGAGGTTCTAATTTTAGTATCATAATGCATTAATTTTTTATTTAAATATTCTTAATTATATTTATAATAAACTAAAAATCAATTTATTATGAAAAACATTTTCTTATTCTTAGGCTTGTTATGTACTTCAACTTTTTTTGCACAGTTTACATACAACGATGGTG
>JBELHJ010000014.1:0-44628 GCA_042091495.1 Bacteroidota bacterium | reverse complement strand
TGTTTTGAAAGAGCTTCAGTATATGGCAATGCTATTTATGAAATTGAAGTTTTTGAAGAGAGTTTAATTGATGGTTCTGATACAGACCAAGATGGAAACTCTTTTGAATGGATTAATTATGGCACTCAAGATTGGGCTATTGAAAACGCAGAAGTAGTTACTTATAGAGACGGAACTCCAATTCCCAATGTCACTGATAATACTGAATGGAATAGTCTTACTTCAGGTGCCTGGTGCTATGTTGACAATGACCCTACAAAGGGTAAATTCTATAATTGGTACGCGGTTGCAGGGGTTTACGATGAAGCTTCTTTAAATGATGAAAGTTTAAGAAAAGAATTTGCACCAGTGGGATGGCATGTATCAAACACAACTGATTGGAGATACCTTGAAGAATACCTCATAGACAATGGCTATAATTATGATGGAACTTTTAATGAAAGTAAGATATCCAAAGCATTAGCTTCTAGAATTGGATGGGATGTTTCAACGGTAGACGGTACGCCTGGTAATAATCCACATGAAAACAATGAAAGTGGATTTAATGCCAAACCATTGGGTACTCGTGGTAATTTTGGTGGTGTCTTTTATTACCAAGGTAAACAAACATTTTTTTGGGCTTATAACTTCGTTAATGCCAAGTATTATGGATTGAGATATAATGGCTCGGGTTTAGGGCGTATTTCTATGGGTACTTTTGGTAGATATATGGGAAAATCAGTTCGCTTCGTCAGAAACACCTCCACAGCATCCACAAACAACTATTCCAAGCCTGCAGCTATTTACCCTAACCCTACCAGATCTGTAGTTACTATAGAAGGCGGTGCATACAACATTGAAGTGTATAGTTTACAAGGTAGAAAGCTAATGACTCAAAAAGGCAATAGTATAGATCTGTCGGCATTATCTAATGCCATATACCTTATTAAAGCCACTAATACCGCTAATATGCAAGAACAAATTTATAAGGTGATTAAGGAATAGTTGAATTAGGTCTTAAATTAAACTGGAGTGATATTTTTTTTTATTATTATCTTCATAACTCATTAACCAACAATAATTTACAATGAAAAAGCTATTAAACTTATTATTAATAATCCCTGTGCTAGTCTATGGACAAGGGGAACAGCTCTACCCTGGCGGCACTGCTACCGACCAAGATGGAAACTCTTTTGAGTGGATTAACTATGGTGATTTGGATTGGGCAATAGAGGACTCAAAAGTAGAAACTTATAGAGATGGGACTGATATCCATTTTGTAACAGAAAATGACGAATGGTCTAACATGACATTTGGTGCTTGGTGTTATTTTGACAACGACCCAAACAAAGCAAGATTATACAATATGTATTCCGTTTTGGGTATGAATGATAACGATCCTAACACTGAAAATAAAACTTTAGCACCAGAGGGTTGGAGAATCGCTACACCAGAAGACTGGGATAATCTTGTTTATTATCTTGTATCCCGCGGATACTCATACAATGGAAGTTCTTCGCTTAATCCTAATAATATTGCAAAATCTGTTGCGGCAAGAACTGGTTGGGATGATGAATTAGTAAATACTGGTTCACCTGGATATAACGAAAGTTCTAATAACAGTAGTGGATTAAATATTAAACCTTCGGGTGTTAGAGGTTATTCTGGTTATTTTATTCAACAAGGAGAAATGAACAAATATTATGCACTAGACACAAATAATAATAATTTCCAGACCCGAACCCTCAGTGTTGATTACTCAAGCCTTTTAAGTGGGGCAGTCTCGAATTACAATTGGGGGTATTCGGTACGTTTTGTTAGAGACGCACAAACCGCTTCAACAAACGACTATTCTAAATCTGCAGCTATTTACCCTAACCCTACCAGCTCTATAGTTTTTATAGAAGGTGGCGCAGTATATAACATTGAAGTATATAGTTTACAAGGCAGAAAACTAATGACTCAAAAAGGTAATCGTATAGATTTATCTGCATTATCCAATGCCATGTACCTTATTAAAGCCACAAATACCGCTAACAAGCAGCAACAAATTTATAAGGTGATTAAGGAGTAGTAGTTATATTTTAATCTAGTTGCATACATTCTTGAGATAATACCTAAGATTAGAAAAACTACCCTAGTGAAAAAAGTCAAAATTTTATGAGTTAGGGGGTTAAGATTTTAGAATTGGTTTTGAGATTTTTTGACGTTTTTACTGCCAGTTTTACTGCCAATTTCACATCTTTTTCTGCCAATTTTATATATATTTGAGATATAACTGTGGTAGATGAAACCAATCTAAAGTTAAGTAAATTATCTCTTTAAGACTCTTTAAATACACTCTTAAACCCTCAGTATACGTGAGTTTTAAATATAAAAAAAGGCCTTCAAAAAGAAGACCTTATTTGTAGCGAGATCGAGAATTGAACTCGAGACCTCCGGGTTATGAATCCGACGCTCTAACCAACTGAGCTACCTCGCCGTTTGTTGCGGGTGCAAATATAAAAACAAATTCAACTTTAACAAAAATGATTATTATAAAATATTTTTTTTGAATAACCTTTTGATGTTATTAATTAATGTATATATTGGCGGGTACAGATTAACTAATATGAGCGAAAAATTAAAATACGAACTGGAGTTTCCTATAAAAGCATCACCGCAGTTATTGTTTCAATATTTATCTTCACCCTCCGGGCTTTCCGAGTGGTTTGCAGATAATGTGAACTCTAGAGGCGAGAAGTATACCTTTATTTGGGATGACAGTGAAGAGGTAGCCATGCTACTGACTAAGAAAAACGGTGAACGTGTAAAATTTAGATGGGAAGATGATGAAGATGAGCCCTATTATTTTGAATTTAGAATTCAGGTAGATGACATTACCAAAGACGTTTCTATTATTGTTACAGACCATGCCGAGGAGGATGAAGTAGAAGAGGCCAAGCTGCTGTGGGAAAATCAGATTTCCAATTTAAAACAAGTCCTGGGCTCCCCATAATCCTTATTTTAAACTTATATTTGTCCCGAGAAATCGGGACTTTTTTTATGGTAAATTTTAACGGGACTTTAGTAGATCAAGCCAATGCTTTTATAAGCGCTGATAACCGCGGTTACCAATACGGTGATGCGGTATTTGAAACCATTCATGTGTGGCGTTCCAATATTTTATTTTCGGAAGATCATTATTTCAGACTCATGAGTGGGATGCGTATTTTACGTATGGCCATTCCCATGAATTTTACCATGGAATTTATAGAAGCTGAAATCCAAAAAACCCTAGAAGCTAACCCGTTTGCTCACCAAAATTACCGGGTACGTATTACCGTAAACCGTAAAGCGGGAGGGCGATATACCCCAGTAAATAATGATGTGGATTACCTTATTGTGGTAGAGCCTTTATTGGTTTCTAATTTTGAGAACCCTTCTGTAAGTGTGGCTTTGGTAGATTTATTTAAAGACCATTACATTTCACCCGGCTTATTGTCTAATGTGAAATCCAACAACCGTTTGATTAATATTTTGGGCGGGATTTATGCCAAGGAAAATGGTTATAGTAATTGCTTGTTGCTGAATTCTGATAAACAGGTGGTTGAAGCGCTTAATGGTAATGTATTTTTGGTGAAAGGTACTGTTATTAAAACACCACCATTGACTTCGGGTTGTATTAAAGGGGTAATGCGTAAGCAAGTGATTGATTACATTAGTAAGTCTAACGATTATACTTTAGAGGAAGCGGCTGTATCGCCTTTTGAATTACAAAAATCTGATGAATTATTTATTACGAATGTGATTCAGGGGGTTGTGCCAGTGCTGCAGTACCGCAAGCAGCAATTTTCACAAACTGTGAGTAAGCAGTTATTTGAGGGGGTGTTGGCTAAACTGTCTTAGTTTAGTTATAGCTGGGATTTTCTGGCGCATTCGACCAAATGGAATACTCACCACCCAGTTCTATCATTTTATTTTTCCAGATGTTTTGGCAGCATTTGCTGATGAGCTCATTTTTGTGAATGTTTTCACTGACTAACCAGGAATTAGAGTCCATCTCATCTTCCAATTGATCTTTATCCCAACCGGAATATCCTAAAAAGAAACGGATATCTTCTGGTAGTAACTGACTGTTATTGATAAGTTTTAAAACCGTATCAAAATTACCTCCCCAATACATACCATGGGAAATTTCTACACTATTTTCAATGAGTTCCGGGCGCTTGTGAATAAAGTAAAGATTATCTTGCTCAACCGGACCACCATTAAATACCTTAAACGGCTTATCTACTCCAGAGACCAGTTCGTTGAGCGTATACTTTAAGGGTTTGTTTAAAATGAATCCAATAGATCCTTTTGGTGAGTGATCGGCCAGTAAAACGACCGCACGATTGAAAGAGACATCTCCAATGATGGAGGGCTCTGCAACCAATAAATGTCCTTTTTGGGGTTTTAAACCTATCATATTATTTTTGATTTATAATAAATTTAAAACATAGGTTAAGAGGGGATGTAATTATTCTTTGAGTGGTTTCATAGTGTAGTCCAATAAAAAAGTCCGCTTGATAAGCGGACTTCAATGTCGTTAAAACAGATGTAATTAATTTACAGATCCACTAAGTTCAGATCCTGCTTTAAATTTTACAACGTTTTTAGCTGCGATTTTAATAGTAGCCCCAGTTTGTGGGTTTCTACCTTCTCTTGCTGCTCTTTTAGATACAGACCAAGATCCAAATCCTACTAATGATACTCTTTGTCCTCCTTTTAATCCAGCTTCAATACCTGATAATAAAGAGTCTAATGCTTTCTTTGCAGCTGCTTTTGAGATGCCTGCATCTTCAGCCATGCGATTTGTTAAATCTGTTTTGTTCATAAAAATAAATTTTTAGTTATTAAAATAGTTGGTTAACGTGAATGTTATATCCTCTAACAAATTTATATGAATTATCGTCTTATGCAAGTAATAGCGCGGAAAATACCCTATAATGTTAATAAGTTAAGTGAATTGTTGATAAACAAGTTTGTTTTTTAACTTTTTAGGATAACCTTAATAAATATAGGGGT
Organism: Bacteroidota bacterium; assembly: GCA_042091495.1. Taxonomy (GTDB): domain Bacteria; phylum Bacteroidota; class Bacteroidia; order Flavobacteriales; family Flavobacteriaceae; genus JBELHJ01. The sequence continues at coordinate 39,600 of JBELHJ010000014.1, read as the reverse complement.
TTAAACCATTATGCTATTGTTATGAAATTGATAACCGTTGGAAAGGGCTTTTACAGTTAAGCGTTTTTTGTTCTCCAATTGGATTTCATTGACTTTAATAATCCCCTTTTTTACGTAAACCCAAAGCTGTGTTTTAGTCTGTTTTATCTTACCATTAGGTTCGTTGTGTTCTGTGAGATCCAGTTCACAATCAAAAATTTTTGCGGTTGTTTTTTGTTCTCCATTATGCAGGTTGGTCCATGCTGCAGGGAAGGGGTTGAGTCCTCTTATTTTATTATAGATGCTTGTGGCCTCTTGTGACCAGTCAATTTTACAATTGTCTTTATTAAGTTTATAAGCCGTTTTAAGGGCTGTGTTGCGAGTCTGTGGCTGAGGCGTAATTGTACCTGATTTAATGGCTTCTGTAGTTGTTATAACCAAAGCACTGCCTTGATTCATAAGTTTGGTGTAAAGGACTTCCAAGGTATCATTAGGTCCTATAGCGGTTTGTTCTTGTAAAAGTATGGCACCGGTATCTATTTTATCATCAATAAAGAAAGTGGTTACTCCTGTTTGGGTTTCTCCGTTAATAATAGCCCAATGTATGGGTGCAGCACCCCGGTATTGCGGTAATAAGGAGGCGTGTAGATTAAAAGTACCGTATTCTGGTAAATCCCATACCACCATAGGTAGCATTCTAAAGGCTACTACAATTTGTAAATTACCTTGTAAAGCTTTTAGTGCTTCTATAAACTCAGGGGCTTTTAGACTGCTGGGCTGCAGTACCGGAAGGCCTTGTTCAATGGCGTATTTTTTTACAGCCGAACTGTTGAGCTTTCTACCACGTCCAGCTGGTTTATCGGGTGCTGTCACTACACCCGCTATGTTGAAGTTATTTTCAATAAGCGCTTTTAAGGTTCCCACGGCAAAGTCGGGGGTTCCCATAAATATAATTCTTAGGTCTTTAATCATACATTAATTATACGTTAATTATGCGGTTACTTTACTTGATATCGGTTGGTGATGTCCAAGTTAATATCATCTTGTTCTAAAAGCCACTGCAAGGCTGCTACAACATCCTCTGGATGGGCTTGCAATTTAGATTTTAACTCTGCAGCACTCAGTGGAGTTTTTCTAAGTGCAAATATAATGGCCGTAGATAAAGCAGCCACATTTTTAGGATTTCTTTTTTGAGGTTTACAATTAGAGCAATTGTTACAAACTTCCTGAAGCGGTACTTCAAAATAGGCCGCTAGTAATTGTTGTCTGCAGACCTTAGTATTATTACAATACTCTATCACTGCATTGATTTGATTGGTTTTTAGAGTGGTTTGTTGTGTGATGATTTTAGCAATGCGATTGATGGTTTTATCGTCTTCTCTTGGCATTAAAAAATGAAGCACACTATCGTTCTTAGAATAATTAAAACTAAGCAGTTCCTGTTTTTGTAGGTCTTGCAGTTCATTAATAATGGCATCTTCAGAACGGTTAAGTTTTTCGGTAAGGTAAGGCATGTTGACCTTAGTTAGTTGGCTTTGAATCCCACCGTAAGAGCGCAGTAATGTTTTAACAAGCGCATTGTGTTGGGGTTGTTTTTCCAGTGCACTGAAAAGGGTATTATTAGTTGCCGTAAATTGAATTTCACATAATACGCTATAGGTATTGGTTAAATTGATTACACCATTTTTACTCAGGGCATTTAAACTATTAAACACCAGGGTGCTGTGCAGTTTGTAGGTTTTACAAAAATCACTGAAATTAAACACATAACTTGTTTCTGGAAGCTCACCATAGGTTACCTGAAAATAGTTGCAAAGTTTACGATACACCAGTTTGATAAACTCCACTTTTGGTAGGGTATCCAGAAACTGCTTTTGCAGTCGAGATTCATCATTGGGCCCCTTGAGAATTAGGCTTTGTGCTGGCTGTCCATCTCTTCCTGCGCGTCCGGCCTCCTGATAATAATTTTCTATGGATTCTGGGAGATTGATGTGAACGACCTGTCTGACATTTTTTTTATCGATGCCCATCCCAAAAGCTGAAGTGGCTACCATAATAGGGGTACGGTTATGCAGCCAATTTTGAAGTGTCTCTCTTTTTTCTTGAGTAGTTAATCCTCCGTGAAAGTAGGCCGAGGTCAATCCTTTTTGATTTAGGGTATAACTGGTATCAATAGCAGACTGGCGACTTCTAGTATATATAATGCTGGCCCCCTTAATATCTTTAAGGCGTTCTACTAGGGTGTTTATTTTGTCCTCGGTATGCTCTAAATGTAACGCGAGGTTTGCCTTATAGAAACCCCCTTCAAAGGTCTGGTGGGTTACAAAATCCAGACGGGTTATGATATCTACTTTCACTTGTGGTCTGGCTGTAGCTGTTAATGCTATAACGTTAGCATTTGGATGCAGTGTTCTAAGTGCAGCAATATTATGGTATGCTGGTCTGAAATCGTGACCCCATTGCGAAATACAATGGGCTTCATCTACGGCTATGAGCCCCAGTTGCATTTGACTTATTTTTTGTTTTACCAGCTCTTGTTCTAAGCGTTCTGGTGAAAGGTAGAGCAGTTTGGTGTGCCCATAGATACAATTATCTAAAATGCGGTTAATATCTGTTTTAGATGTTCCTGAGATGAGGGCTTCGGCTTTGATACCCTTAGCCTTAAGTTGTTGTACTTGGTCTTCCATTAATGCAATTAACGGCGAGATGACAATGCAGACACCCTCAAGAATTAAAGCAGGGATTTGATAGCATATGGATTTCCCGCCTCCAGTAGGCAGAATGGCCAGGACATCGTTGTTTTGAAGTATACTGTTTATAATGTCTTCCTGTAAAGGTCTGAAAGCGGTGTGATTCCAGTAGCGTTCTAATACATTTATAGGAAGTGCTTGCATGTTTACAGCTTAAGGTATTGTTCTATGAATGTTACGCGCTCTGTAACAGCACACTTGGGAACGACTACCGGTTGGTACCCCAATCTTTTATAGGTGTGTTTTAAAGCGTTGTCAATACGCAAAGCTTCATCAAATGATTCATAACGTTCATTGTCTTTGGTAAAGATGGCTTCCCAGGGTTCTAAAATAAAAACGGTGTCATAGGGGTTATCCTCACATATTGTAGTGAATGCAACTTCATAGGGCGTATTAAAAAATTCTAAATAAGCCACCACATCGGGGAGTCCACGATCGTAAAATGCTATATTTTGAGCTATAGATTGGGCCTCTTGATATTGATGTAATCGGCCTTCTAAAAGGCGCTCACTAAACTTTATGGGTTGTTCTAGAAACAATTGTTCAATACCTTCCTGACGGGCCTCCAAGATAACGGCTCTGGAAATTTCGTCAAAACAATGGTAGTTTTTGACTTTAAGTTCCTGAATCACAGATGATTTTCCTGTACCGGGTCCGCCGGTAATAACAATGCGTTTGACTGCCAAATTTTTATTTGTAAAATAACTAATTATTAAGTTAATAAAAAAGTGGTTGCGATACCTTATATTTACACCAAATATTTACATTTGATTGGGCATGGCAGCAGAAAATAAATCGGAAGCATTTTATAAAAAACTGAAAACACAATTGCTTGAGACCAGCAAATGGCCTTCAGCTTATTTGTATAAGTTTATAGTGCCTACAGATGCAGCAAAGCTTAAAACTATTGAAACTATTTTTGATAATATGGGAGCGGTAATTCGAACTACGCCATCAAAAAAAGGTAAGTATACCAGTGTTTCTATTAATGTTCGTGTGGCTTCTCCAGATGCCGTTATTGCTAAGTATAAAGAAATAGCCCAAAACGTTGAGGGTGTAATTTCTTTATAGGCCCTTTTACAGACTATAAATTTTTGTATTTTGCATGGTGCAAATGCATTCTTATTTAATTATTACATTTTGACAGATCAATTAGAATACAATACAGAACGTGAGCATTTAATTATTCCAGAGTATGGCAGACACCTGCAAAAGATGGTTAAACATGCGAAAACTAGACCCACTAAAGAAGAGCGTAACAAGCTAGCCAAAGCTATTATTGCGGTTATGGGTAATTTACAACCTCATTTACGCGATGTTGCTGATTTTCAGCACAAGTTGTGGGATCAATTATTTATCATGGCTGATTTTGAGTTAGACGTTGATTCGCCTTATGATTTGCCTTCTAAGGAATTATTACAATCTCGTCCTGAACCTTTAAAATATCCTCAGAATCATCCTAAATACCGTTTTTATGGTAACAATATTAAAACCATGATTGACGTGGCTAAAACTTGGGAAGACGGGGAGATGAAAACCGCTTTGACTTTTACCATTGCAAATCATATGAAAAAGTGTTTTTTAAATTGGAATAAAGATACGGTTGAAGATGGCGTTATTTTTGACCACTTGTATGAGCTTTCTGATGGTGCTCTTGATTTGCGTGCAGTGACTGAGGAACTTGCCGATTCTAGCAGTTTGCTGAAAGTGAATAAAAAGTATGGTTCCAATAAGAAATCATACCATAAGAAGAATCATTCTAACCGTAATAAAAAACGACACTAACTTTTATGGCTACATTCAAAATTGAAGGAGGCCAGCAGCTATCAGGTAGTATTCAGCCACAAGGTGCCAAAAACGAGGCCTTACAGATTTTGTGTGCGGTATTACTGACTCCCGAAGTTGTTGAAATTTCTAACATACCAGATATTATTGATGTTAACAAGCTTATTCAGCTTCTGAAAAATCTTGGGGTAAAAGTTTCCCCAGTTTCTCATGGCACCTATAGTTTTCAGGCTGATGATTTGAATTTAGATTATTTAGAATCTGCAGCTTTTAAGGAAGATGGTCGCGGTTTACGAGGATCTATAATGATTGTGGGGCCATTACTGGCGCGTTTTGGTCGTGGCTATATTCCCAAACCGGGAGGAGATAAAATAGGCCGCCGCCGCTTAGACACCCATTTTGAGGGATTCATCAATTTAGGTGCGACTTTTAGATATAACAAAGAAGATTATTTTTATGGCGTGGAGGCCAAGCAATTGAAAGGGACTTATATGTTACTGGATGAGGCCTCAGTTACAGGAACCGCCAATATTGTGATGGCTGCTGTTTTAGCAGAGGGTACCACTACCATCTATAATGCCGCATGCGAACCTTATTTACAACAATTGTGTAAAATGTTGATCAGGATGGGGGCAGACATTAGTGGTATTGGATCCAACTTATTGACTATTAACGGTGTTAAAACTTTGGGTGGGACCACACACCAAATGCTTCCAGATATGATTGAAATTGGCAGTTGGATTGGATTAGCAGCAATGACCCAAAGTGCGCTAACCATTAAAAATGTTAGTTGGGAAGATTTAGGAGTTATTCCATCGGTATTCCGGAAATTAGGAATTACCGTTGAGCGACAAGGTGATGATATATTTATTCCTGCTCATACTGAGGGTTATGAAATTCAAAACTATATTGATGGTTCAATCTTAACCGTTTCTGATGCACCTTGGCCTGGCTTTACTCCTGACTTATTAAGTATTATTTTAGTGGTAGCTACACAAGCCAGAGGTAGTGTGTTGGTCCATCAAAAAATGTTTGAAAGTCGGTTGTTTTTTGTAGATAAACTTATAGATATGGGGGCTAAAATAATTCTTTGTGACCCGCATCGTGCTACCGTTATTGGTCACGATTTTAAATCTACTTTGAAGGCTACTACCATGACCTCACCGGATATTAGAGCTGGTATTTCTTTATTAATAGCTGCATTATCTGCAAAGGGCACTTCAACGATACATAATATTGAACAAATAGATCGTGGTTATGAAAACATAGATGCCCGTTTGAAAGCTATAGGCGCTAAGATTGAACGTTGCTAAACGTTTTAATTAAAATATTCTTGTAAAGCTGCTTAATCTAGAGCGGCTTTATATGTTTTAAGGCAACGCGCTCTGGCCAATTTGTGATCTACAATGGGTTGGGGATATTCTAGGGTGTTTAGGTCTTGCACCCATTTGTTAATGTATTGTAATTGTTTGTCGAATTTTTGTATTTGTGTAGTGGGATTGAAAATCCTAAAATAAGGTGCTGCATCCACACCACATCCCGCAACCCACTGCCAATTCCCTACGTTACTTGCCATTTCGTAATCGTTGAGTTTTTCAGCAAAATAAGCTTCACCCCAACGCCAGTCGATTAATAAGTGTTTGCATAAAAAACTACCGACTAACATGCGTACCCTGTTGTGCATGAAACCCGATTCATTGAGTTCACGCATGCCAGCATCTACAAGCGGATAGCCTGTTTTACCTTCACACCAGGCTTTGAAATCGTCCGAATTATTTCGCCATGCAATACGATCATATTTGGATTTGAAAGCACGTTCTGCGGTATTTGGAAAATGCCATAAAATTTGCATGAAGAATTCCCGCCATATTAACTCTTTTAAAAAGGTATCGTTTGAAAATTTAAGACAATAATCTACCAATTTTCTTATGGATACTGTTCCAAATCTAAGATGAGGACCCAATTTAGACGTGCCTTTAATAGCAGGAAAGTTTCTGGTGGCCTCATAGGCTGTTACCATGTCTTTGTCTACTTTGTATTGTGGTATTTTGATACGTGAAGGACTATGCTTTAAGTCTTCAAGACTATGAAACGGATACGCCGTGGTTTTTAAAAATGATGAAGCGTGTTTTAATGTATCAAATGATTTAATTTGGGTTTGATTGAGGTGGTCTCTCCAGCGTCTCATGTATGGTGTATAAACCACATAAGGCGTTCCATCTGCTTTAACTACTTCGTTTTGCTCAAAAATAACCTGATCCTTATAGCTTAGAAATGTTATTTGATGTTGCTTGAGTAGTTGCGTTACTTCCGTGTCTCTAGCAATGGCATAAGGTTCATAATCTGTATTTGTGATTACTACTTTTATAGCATACTGATCGAGCAGTGTTTTAAAAGCTTCCTCTGGACGTTGATAAAGTGTAAGCAGTGTACTTTCAAATTTATCTTCAAGTGTTTGTTTAATATTTTTAAGCTGATCATGAATGAATGCTAAACGGGCATCTGATTGAGGGAGTTCGTCAATTATTTCAGGGTCAAAAATGAAAATTGGTAATACATTACTGTAATGTTTTAAGGCCTGGTATAACCCGTGGTTATCCTCAAGCCTTAAATCTCTTCTAAACCAAAAAATAGTGACCGGTTGTTTCATGTTAAAGTGCCAAATTTTTCCTCTAATACTTTATTTCTGAATTCAAAAATGCCATTTAGTTTGTCTTTTACAAATAGGCCATGTGCCAATTGTCCTAAGATCCCTAATGGTAGTTTGTAGTGAATTAAATCTTCCATCTCTACACCCCCTGCAACTGGCCTAATGAAATGTTTATGGTGCCATAATGCATAAGGTCCATAACGTTGCTCATCAACAAAATAGTGGTTTTTTACAAAATGGGTAATCTCTGTAACCCACTTGGTACTAATACCAGCTAAGGGTTTTACAGTATATTCTATAATTTGTCCGGCAAACATTGGGCGGTCTGCTCCACTGAGGATTCTAAAGTCCATGCCTTTTGGGGTGATGCGACCAAGGTTATGGGGATCCGACAAAAAATTCCAAGCTTCTTCTTGAGTAATGGGGAGCTTCTGGGTTCTATGTAGGGTGTAAATTTTCATACTTAATTATAAACTGCGATATAAATATTTAATGAACATGCTAACACCAGCCAAAGGCAGTAAGGCACAATTAATAGCGACTTCATTTTTAAAGGTTTGTAGAATGCAAAAAGTGTAACATATACTATAGCTGTAAGCAGCAGTAATACAATGATACCGCCGTTGATAAGTTGTTGATTGAAAAACACATAATTCCAGCTCACGTTTAAGATCCATTGAGGAATGAAAAGGAGTAGGAACAGTTTTCGGTTTACTTTAGGGTAAGCCCAACTTAAGTATAGCGCAAAGCAAGCCATAATACTGAACCAGGCTACACCAAAAAGCCAACCCGGAGGGTTCCAAGGTGCTTTAACTAAAGCCGCATACCATTCGGACTGTGGACCGTTATTCATAAGATAACTCCCTAAGCTTAGTGCACCAAAATTAAGCACTATAAATATGATGATGCGCTTTAACAACATTACTGCAAATATTTAGTGATTTTGTTACTTAACGGATTGGTTGTTGAATAATAGAAATCTACTAACTCTCCATTAGGATTTACCAGATATTTTTGAAAATTCCATTTCACCGATGAATCTTTGGAGCCATTGGCTGCTTTGGTTGTTAACCACTGGTATATGGGGTGTTGGTTGGCTCCTTTGACCTCAATTTTTTCGGTAATAGGAAAGCTTACACTATAATTAACACTACAAAATTCTTGAATGGTTTTGGCATTTCCAGGTTCTTGTTTACCAAACTGATTACATGGTAAGCCAATAACTACTAAACGGTCTTTATAGGTTTCATGAAGTTTTTGAAGGTCTTTATATTGTTTGGTAAAGCCACACTTGGAAGCAACATTAACGAACAGTATGTATTTGTCTTTGTATTGGCCTAAATCTATGGTCTCGTTTGAGATGCTTTTTATGGATAAATTGTAAATACTTTGAGGTGGTTTTGATGTAAAAGCAGTTGACAACGAACAAATGGTTGCAACAAATAATTTGAATGGGTTCATGGATTATAATTTGAGATTAACAATACCGCAATCCATTTCTAAAATCTGACCAGACATGGAGCGGCTTTTAGTAGTTATTAAAAAATTGACAGTTTGGGCAACTTCATCCGGGTCTAATATCATTTTTAACGGATGACGTTCTTTTAACATTTCAGTAGTTTTTTCGTTTCTAAGTAATTTAGCTGCTAAAGGCGTATTGGTAACCGTTGGGGCAATAGCATTAACTCTAATGTGAGGCGCAAGCTCTGCCGCCAAACTTTTGGTAAGTCCTTCTACTGCAGCTTTAGAAGCAGCAACACTTGAGTGAAACGGCATGCCTAGTTTGGTTGCTACCGTACTAAAAAACACTACTGCAGGATGACTGCTTTGCTTTAAGTTTGGTAGGTATTGTTTGATACATTTAACAGCACCGATGACATTAATTTGATAATCTTGTTCAAAATCTTCTGTACTTAGTCTGGTGATAGGTTTTAGATTGATTGAACCAGGACAATAAATCAAGGCATCAATAGGTTCTTCGATATGAGGAAGAGGATCCTGAGTGACATCACATTGCAAATGCACGAGGTTGTCGTGGACAAGCTCTGGCGCTGTGCGGCTGATATTAAATACTTTAGAATGGGTAATATTTGATTGGAGTAAAGCGTATCCTATACCTTTACTTCCTCCTACAACAATAATATTTTTCATGAGTGTAATGGGCTTTATACCATCTAAGAAGTGAGTGGTTTACCTTTGAGGCGTTTTTCTATTTTTTGTTTAACAGCAGTAAGTCTTTTCATAAGATCCATGATTTCAGGATCTTTATTTTGCTTATAAATTTCATTCACAGCAAGGATAATCTCTTTGGCTTCTCTTGCTGCTATAATACGATCACTTGTGTTTTTAAAGGAGAATTTTCGAGTTTCAAATTCTTTAGCTTTCTCTAGAATATCCATTAGCGTTCAAATAATTTTGTAGTTCGTTAATTTTGTTGGGTGTATTAAATTCACCACCATAAAATGATGTTACTGTTGTAGAAGTATCGTCTTTTATACCCCTTGAAGATACACATAAATGTTTAGCATCTATAATAACAGCAACATTTTTTGTATTTAGGATGTTTTGAAGCTCTGTAGCAATTTGATTAGTAAGTCTTTCTTGAACTTGAGGGCGCTTCGCATAATACTGGACAATGCGATTTAATTTTGATAATCCAATAACTTTACCGGATGATATATAGGCAACATGCGCTTTCCCAATGATTGGAACAAAGTGGTGTTCGCAGTTAGAATAAAACGTAATATTTTTTTCTAAAAGCATTTGGTTGTATTGGTATTTATTGTCAAACAAAGCCACTTTGGGTTTGTTTTTTGGATTCAACCCTGAATAAATTTCGTCGATGTACATTTTGGCCACACGTTCAGGTGTACCTCTTAGTGAATCGTCTGTTAAATCCAGTCCCATGACCGACATGATTTCTTCAAAGAGTATGGCTATTCGTTTTTTCTTGTCCATATCACTCATTGAAAAGGCATCAGATCTTAATGGTGTGTCAATAGACGTTAGAATGTGGTCATCACCGACTTCTGCTGCAGAGAGCTGGCTGAGGTCTAGTGTATCAAATGGGGCAGCATGCGTAGCAGTTTTCATAATTTAGCGTTTTGAAATTTTATTTTGTGTAATACTTCGTTGACGAGAACATTTAAATCGTCCTTTATCAAACGTGCGTTTTTGTAAATGTTTGTTTTTATTGTTTTGTACTCTTTTACGCCAGAGTTTAAAACTACTCGTTTTTAACTCACGACGCATTAAATCTATAACTTGGCGCTCACTGATTTTGAATTGGAATTTAATTGCTTCAAATGGTGTGCGATCTTCCCAAGCCATTTCAATAATACGATCGACTTGACGTTCTGAGAAAGCATTAGCTGTTGTCATGTAATGGCAATAAAATTGGTTTGAAAGTCGATTTTTTGGTCTAACAGTTTATTGATAAAAATTTTATTTTCTTTAAATGTTTTATTGGATTTAAATTTTACAAAGCTTCCGTTAGCATGTAATGACAACCCTTCAGTCTTATAAACTACTAGTTTATAATAAGGAATTGGCCAAGCAAATGTTTCTAGTCCTTTATTGATATAGACAACTATACCTTTAGGCCTTAACTCAATGTTGCCGTAGTTAATGTCTTCAGTTTTATTTTGTATGAAACTGAATTTAGGGGAACAGGTGTTAATAATCATTCTTTTAGAACCAACACCACCTAGCTTAAAGCGCTTAAGCCAGCTGAAAGGTTGGCCCACAAGGTCATTAATTAGTTCAATTGTTTCATCGTTATGGTATGTTGAATTAAATATCACAACATAAAGATATATTTGTTTAACCTCTAAACAAAAAGATTAAACAAAATTTAACACTATGCTATTATCTATTGCCACTGTTGGGATTATTTATGTGTTTGGCTTTAATTCGTTTGGCATCTTCCCGGACGGCTTTTTCTTTTCTAAGCCCCCAAAGTACACTGCTGGCATTGAGTCTGGAAGTTTTAAGATCTATTATGGGTTGTGGATAGTTTTCATCCAAAAAGAATTGGTTCATGGCTTGCTCTAAGGTGGTCATTTTCCATGGTTCATGATAGAATGGGTATTCCAATTCTTTCAATTCTGGTACCCATTTTTTTATAAAATCGCCATCAGGATCTAACTCATAACTGTTTTTGACGGGGTTGTATATACGAAGTGTATTGACTCCTGTTTCACCAGCCTGCATTTGCAGTTGCGGAAAGTGTATTCCGGGTTCGAAGTCCAAAAATTGTTGTGATAAATAAGTTGTAGCCGATTGCCAGCTTTGCCAAAGATTATGGGTATAAAACGAAACCACCATGGCACGCATTCTAAAATTAAGATAACCTGTTTCATTAAGACATCGCATACAAGCATCCACCAATGGAAATCCTGTACGCCCTTCTTGCCAAGCCTTTTGGTAGGCTTTGGAAACTTTTTTAACCAATTTCCGGTATCCTTTATTAATACTTACAAATTCCATTTCAAATTCCATTTCGAATTTTTGAATGAAGTGTGCTTGCCATCTTAAGCGCGACAAAAACGCATTGAGGTGCCTGCTGTTTTTTGAATTAACTACAGCTTTAGAAGCCTGATAGACTTCGCGAACAGAAAGGTTACCCCAAGCTAGATAAGGTGAAAGTCTGCTGCAACTGGTTCTAGCATGCAGTGGTTTGGAAATATTATAAGTGTACGTCTTGTGTCTGCTATTTAGGAAGGTTTCCAGATATTTGAGAGCTTGCGATCTGCCCCCTTGTTGTCTGAGTGGATTACTGACCGTGTCAAGTGAAGCCGTATTGAGTTCGTTTTCTAATTGCTTTATGATTTGAAGCGGTATGAACTGATTGGGATCTAAAGCGTTACGGTAGCAATCTTGATTCATAAAATCGTTCCATTTTTCAACCCACTGTGCTCTGTTTTTTGAGCCTCTTTGTACGCCGTTATTTATATTTTCTGTCCATTGGATCATATTATTTCTCACAAAACGTTTCATTTTTTTATCCCGTTCGAAGGTGGCATTGATTCCAGTTTCTTGATGTGAAAAAATGTGTTTAACATCAAATTTTTCACTTAATGCTTGAATAAGTGCGATAATGTCTGAAGAGATACAAAGGATTTTAGTTTGATACAAGGACAAGGACTTATCAAGATCAATAAGTGATTGTTTGATGAAATTCCAGTGGCGTTCACTGTAATGTGGATCATTCATTAATAGTGGCTCAAAGCAATATATTAACAAGGTTTTGTGTGGTGCATTAAGCGCGTTGTGTAGGGCCTCATTATCATGAAGTCTTAAATCCCGTTTAAACCAAACAATATTTATAGGTGTCTTTTTAGTAGTCATTAATGTTGGAGATTATGTGATGGGCTTTTTGTTTTATTTGATACAGGTTTTCTGCAGGCATTTTTCGAAGTAGGGCATACATCATACTCATTCTGCGATTACCTGCAAGTTGTTCTTTTTTATCATCTAGGAAATTCCAATACAGCGCATTAAAAGGGCAAGCATCGTCAGTTGTTTTTTCTTTGACATTATAGCAACAATCTTTACAATAGTTACTCATTTTATTGATATAGGCACCAGAAGATACGTAGGGTTTTGTGGCAATTTTACCTCCGTCGGCATATTGACTCATTCCTCGTGTGTTGGGAAGTTGTACCCATTCAATAGCATCGAGATAGATGCCCAGGTACCATTGGTCCACTTCATCTGGATGACACTGTGCTAGAAGTGCAAAATTCCCCGTAATCATAAGGCGCTGTATGTGGTGGGCGTAGCTGTTTTCTAATGATTGGTTGATACTGTGCTTAAGGCAATTCATTTTGGTGTTGCCATTCCAGTAAAAATTGGGCAGCTTATTGGTATTATGGAGTGTATTGAGTGCTTTGTATTCTGGCATGAGTGCCCAATACATGCCTCGCATGTATTCTCTCCAGCCTAAAATTTGTCTAACAAAACCTTCAGTCTGTGCAATATGGATTTCAGGGTGTTTTGAAGCATAAGTAACCACCGTATCTATAACTTCTTTAGGGCTTATTATTTTTAGGTTGAGTGCGAAAGACAATTTGGAGTGAAACAGAAATTTTTGTGATGTATGCATGGCATCTTGAAATGTTCCAAAATGTATGAGTAAGTGTTTACAAAAGAAGTCTAACAATTCTAGCGCCTGATCATAATTAATGGGGTAAGTGAAATATTGGTCTTCGAGCTTTCCTATGCATTTATGATTTACTTGTTTTAAATCACTTATTATAGCATTGTAGTCGTTTTCAAAATTAAGTGCATTAGGAAGTGGATCTTTTGTAGACCATTTATTCCTGTTGTTTTTATCAAAATTCCATTGCCCACCAAATGGATTGCTTCCCACCATTAAGACCTCATGTTTTTTTCGCATCATACGATAAAAGGATTCCATGAGGTAAGTTTTTTTACCTGTAAAAAAGGTTTTTAATTCCTTTCTTGAGGTGTAAAAATGCTCGCTGCTATATACTGTATTGGGTATTTTAATGGCTTCGCAAAATAGATGTAAATGCTTAGCTACACGATATTCATCAGGCTCAATATATTCAAATTTATGGGCCTTATTTTCTGATATAATACTTTTTAGGTTTTCACCAAAGTTTTGTAGGTTTTCTGTAGCGTTGATTTTTAGATAAACCACGTTATGTCCTGATGTTTTGAGCTTGTTAGCAAAATCACGCATAGCCATAAAAATACCCACCACTTTTTGAATATGATGTTGGGTATAATCCAATTCACTTTGCGTTTCAAAAAACGTATAAATCACATTAGGATCAACCGTTTGAAACCAACTGTGGTTGGCATTCAATTGATCTCCAAGAACCAGTCTTATGATGGTATTGCTGCTAGCCATGTATTGATGTATTTAAATTCTGGATCGTATCTTTTTTGTTGTAATTCTACGTTAAACACCCGGTCTCTTGGATCGTTACCAACTCCTGATAAGTACATCCAATTACCATAATTACTATCGGGGTCGTAATCAATTAACAGCGACTCAAAGTATTTGGCTCCCCAGCGCCAGTCGATTCCTAAATGTTTACTGAGGTATGAGGCACATATTTGACGCCCGCGATTACTCATCCATCCCGTTCTTGCTAATTCTATCATGTTGGCATTAACAAATGGTTCTGGCGTGCAACCTTTTGTCCACTGGGTAAATAATTGATTGTCATTACTCCACTCGTATTGTTGTTTGTTTACACCTTCTATTTTGAATAATTGATCTTTATAATGATATCCTAGGTGCTTAAAAAATTCACGCCAATACAGCTCAAAAACTAACCAGTAAGTAGACTGGTTTTTTTTGACCGCTTTTTCAAAGGCTTTAATCTTGTGGAAAATATAGCGCGGTGATATAGCTCCCACTGCAAGCCATGCCGATAATTTGGAGCTGTAGTCAAGTCCCAATAATCCATTTCTAGTAGCTTTGTAAGTTAAAATGTGTTTTTGGTTTAAGTAAAATTCCAAACGTTCTTTACCTTCAGTTTCACCCCCTTGAAAAGGGAAAGCACTATGTGGGTTAGATTTTGGCGAATGATCAAATCCTAGACTTTGCAAAGAAGGCCACGTATTATCAGAGTCGATAAGATTGTCCTTAGGCATTGTTGGTGTTGCCACAGGTGCATTGGGCGCATGTTTTTCTATTATTTTTCTGAATCTTGTAAAGGTTTTTGGAAAATCTGTTTTATCTAAAATTGTTGGTTCAAATAAACACTGACTATAGTATGATTTGAATGGTTTGTTTACTGCCGCAGTAACCTCTTTAATGACTTGATTTTCTTCAAAAAACCATTCTTCTTGTCTGTAGATTGTATGTATAGGGTGCTCCTTATTTAATGCTTTGAAAACTGCAGCAGGCGTTTCCTTAGACACGACTAGACTTATATTAATTTTATTAAGATTTTCAGAGAGGTTTTTAACTGTTTCAATGATAAACTTCGAACGGAAGATCTCTGTTTTTTTTATGTTTTTAAAGGCCGTTTTGTAGTGCTTGGAATTAAAAATATAAACCCCAACAACCTGATCACAGTCTCTACAGGCTTCATATAACGCCTTATTATCTGTAATTCTAAGGTTGGTTGTAAACCAAACAATTCCTATTTTCTTTGACTGCTGCATTTTTTACTACAATATTTTACGTCTTCCCAACAACGTTCCCATTTTTTTCTCCATTGAAATGGCCTTGAGCACACGGGGCACATTTTCTGGGGCAGGTGTTGTTTTTTCATCAGATTTTAGATTAAACTTTAGCTATGTTGGTAATCATCCCTTTAAAAATGAACCAATGAAATGGCAGCATCATATACCAGTACATTCTTCCCCAAAGCCCTTTAGGCCTGAACGTAGCGGTTTGGTATAATACATTATTTTCTATTTTAAATTCAAGCCAAGCTTCACCAGGTAAACGCATCTCTGCATATAGCAGTAATTTTTGATGTTCTTTATTAGCATAAATGACGCGCCAAAAATCCAGAGCATCTCCAATGTCTAGGTCGGTATCACTTTTTCTTCCTCTGCGAAGACCAATACCTCCCAGCATTTTATCTATTAATCCTCTTATCTTCCACAAGATGGTTCCGTAATACCATCCTGTATTTCCACCAATGCGCCATACCCGATCAATTACTTTTTCATTGTTATCTATTTCAATTTTTTGATGATCTCTAAAACAACCATATACAGGAATATTTATGTAATTGTGTGCATTCTTATTTAGTCGTCCACTTACAAAAGAATCTTTCCAGCTTGAAATGATTTCGTTTTGTTCTATTTTGACAAAGGCTTTTTTTACAGCAGTTGCATAGTTCATTGGCGTAATTTGAAGAAGGTCATTAATATTGCTGGGTTTACCAATAATTTCAACGCCCATACTAGCCACTAGATTTTGAGCGAGTTTGTATGAGGTTGAGGTTACAAAATACAGCCAGTAGGAGGAAAGTTTAGGAGTCATAATAGGTATTGTAAGAATGTATCTTTTGAGTTTCCGCACCTTTGCAAATTGAAGTAACATGGTTTTGTACGACAAGATTTCGGGACCTACAATATCAAAGGTTTGATTAAAAACACTTGTATTCCCGGCTGCTTTACTAAGAAATCCCATAACATCTCTCACGCCAATAGGTTGCGATTTTGTATTTAACCACTTTGGAGTAACCATAAGCGGTAATTTCTCAACCAGATCTCTGATAATTTCAAATGAGGCACTTCCAGAGCCCACAATTATGCCTGCTCTGAATGTAGTTAGTGCGTAGTCTTTAGATACTAATTCTTTTTCTACGTTTTTTCTGGAAGCTAAGTGCTTCGATAAATTGTGATCATTTGATATGCCACTGAGGTAGATAACTTGTTTGGTTTGGGTTTTAGAAATGTATGTTTTAAAGTTTATTGCACACGTTTTTTCTAATTCATCAAAATCAGCAGTGCTATTTGACATGGAATGAATGAGGTAGTAAGCTACTTCTATGTCATTTGGAATGAAAGCAAGCGTTTCCGGTTTAAGAAAATCAACTTCTACGACTTCTAAAGTATCCTTATTGTATGCTAAGCTATCAAAACGTAAAATGTCTCTAACAGCGCACACTACCTGGTGCCCTTGATTGGTAAGGGTGTGAATTAGGCGTTTGCCTATATATCCTGTGGCTCCAGTAATCAGGATTTTCATGGTAGTTGTGTGTTAGTTAGCGTGGTCTTTGATACGTCATGCGTTTTTTAAGTTTTGGTGTACAATAGGCATCCAGACCATTAATGGCAGATACATTAGCCTTTGAAAGTTCAATAAACCCATCTTTGTGAAGTAGGGTATCATCAAGATATAAAGTTTCTATTTGGCCTACAATGAGTTTGGTTTGATTTATTTTGATATCGTATTCTTCAATATAGCGCATCTGAATTTGAACGGGTGCATTTTTAACAAATGGGACTTCCACACCAGGTTTATATTCTTCAGCGAGATTGGTTTTATCAAATTCTGAGATGTGCTTTTCATATTTTGCTGAGGTATGATGCGCATCTTCAATAATGTCCTGATGAATATGATTTATGGTATACGACTTAGTTTCTAATATATTTTCGTAGGTATTTCTGAGGACCGTAGTAGGCCTTAAAAAAAAACCTAAAACTGCTGGATCTGAACCCAAGTGGGTTACAGAACTGAATACAGCAACGTTAGGTATACCAGATTTAGATTTGGTACCGATTAAATTAGCCGATTTGTAACCAGAACAGCTGTTAATTAGGTTAATGCGATACAAATGATGCATAGCATTGATGTCATCATGGCTAAATTTTATCATAATTTTTGAAGTTATCAATGATGACATGGTTCGCTTTTAAGTCAAACATGAGGTTGTACAAACCAAAAAATGTACGGTTCATGTAGATGAAATGTTTAGATCCTCTATTGCCATTCATTTTTCTAAGCTGACTGTCTTTACTAAACCGTTCACCCAAATCTTTAATCTTATTGAAAAAAACGGGGTTTGAAAAATCAAAATGTTTCGCATTAAAAGGCTGAGTGAACACACTAAGTAATTCGTGGAATAAGCTGGTGAAGAAATCTAATTCTTCTTGAGTATCTTCAGGCTTTAATATTTCTAATTCAATGAGTTTTTGGTTAAAAAATTCAGCATCATTTAGACTTTTTTCTTCAGCCAATTCAAAATAGGGCTTGTAAAACTCTTCAGGAATAATTTTCATACAACCAAAATCTAAAACAATTAAGTTATGGTCTTTCGATACCAGGAAGTTACCAGGATGAGGATCTGCATGTACTTTTTTAAGATTGTGAATTTGAAACATGTAAAAATCCCATAAGGCTTGTCCCAGCTGGTTTGCTGTTTCTTGAGAAAACTCAGTTTTAATGAACTCAGAAATGTGAAGCCCATTCATGTAGTCCATAGTAATGATTCTATCACAGGACCAATCTTCATAGTAATCGGGAAATCTAATGTGAGGTAAATGTTTACAGGCTTCAGCAATAGCTTTACTTTGCTCAATTTCCAAATTGTAATTGGTTTCCTCAATGAGTTTATCTTCAACCTCTTGAAAGTATTTATTAGAATCTTTTCCTTTGATATTAAACATTTTAATAGCAATAGGTTTGACCAGTTTAAGATCAGATGAAATACTTTCAGCCACTCCCGGGTATTGAATTTTCACAGCAAGTTTTTTCCCATTTTTTTCTGCTTCATGTACCTGGCCGATACTTGCAGCATTAATTGAAGTGAGGTTGAATTTATCAAAAATTTGATTTGGGCTAGACCCAAAATATTTACGAAATGTTCTATCAACTAGTGGAGCCGATAGTGGTGGCACTGAAAACTGAGATAAGGAAAATTTTTCGACATAGGCTTGCGGCATGATACTTTTGTCCATACTCAACATTTGTGCGACTTTAAGCGCGCTTCCTTTAAGTTGTTTGAGACTGTTATAGATGTCTTCAGCATTGTTTTGGTTCAATTTTTCCTTGGCTTCTTCTTCAGAATTAACAATTTTGTCACCAATGTATTTAAGGTAGTTAACACCTACTTTAGCACCTGTACCAACCAATTTGGTGGCGCGTTGGACTTTGGATGTGGGTATGCTATTGATCGTTTTCATACCCATTACATTTTTATTTTTTCGTTAAAAATAAACTTACCTAAATCTACCAAGCTATTGATTGGTGTAGTATCAATAATATCGAAACTGGTATTCACTGATTTTTCAATGTAAATGTCTGTTTTTTCAAATGAGTTTGAAGTGTCGTCCAGCCAAAATTTGATGGTTAATAAAAGTTGTAACCATGCCGCTTCTTTAACAGACTTATCTGAAAAGCTTTTTATTTTACTGTTATCGAAATTAGCTAGTTTGAGATCAAGACTGTCGATAAAGTTTGTAAATACAGCTTTGAGTGCTTTGAATTTTTTCAATTCATTAAAAGTGATTTTCTTGTGATCACCGATTGACCAAACCACATAACTCCTGTTGGCTGTAAACATTTCAAATAAGGTGTAATAAAGTGTTAGTAGCTTTTCCCTTGAATTGTAATTTTCATAAGATGCATCTGATGCAACTAATTCCATGCTTTTATTGAAAAACAGCACAAAAATATGTTCTTCTAGATTTGAGAAAGAGGCAAAGTGTTTATAGAATTCTGATTCGTCAATTTTAATTGCCTTACAAAACGTGTAAACTGAACTTGGCATTTTATCATGCACCAATACATGGTCCATGAATGTATTAATGATTGTTTGTTTTAAGTCTTTTTTTGCAGCCATAATCTAAGTTTTAGATTGTAAAGCTACAAAATGTTTAACTTTTTATAGAAATAGTTAAACAAAATTTAACACTATAATTAACTAAGTCTTTATTTTACTTTTTTCTTAGAAATTTATTACAAAATACAGCGAGAATTGCACCGCTCAATGGCGCTAGTAAGTAAACCCAAAGTTGATGGGTTTGATTGGCTACTATGGCTGGAGCTAATGATCTGAATGGATTCATTGAAGCCTTAGTTATAGGACCAGCAAACATGGCTTCTAATAAGACTACACTTCCAATGGCAATACCTGCCATTACACCAACTTCTTTACTTCCTGTTGATACATTAATAATCACTAACATGAGTAAAAAAGTAAGTAAGAACTCCATAATGAAAGTTTGTACGGGATTAAAATTTTCCACAGGTATGGTACTTCCTAAAAATTGACTTTCTGGAAACAGGAATTTTAGTATGATTATAGCAAATAAAGCCCCTGCTAACTGCGCCAATAGGTATGGAACTACTTTATTTAATTTGAATTTTTTTGAAACTGCAAAACCTACGGTTACCGCAGGGTTTAAATGGGCTCCAGAAATCTCACCAAATGCATAAATCATACTCATTACAATAAGCCCCCAAGTTATAGCTACCCCAATATGACCTATACTGTTGGGATAGACTTCATTGATCGTCATGGCACCACAGCCACAGAATACCATTCCAAACGTACCAAGAAACTCAGCGACACATTTTTTAAACATCCTTAGCTACTTTAGAGAAGATATATTTCATTTCTGTAGCTATTTGTTTACTCCTAGCAGCGTACATTTCTCTTTGCTGCGGGGTGTTGTCAAATGCTTTAGGGTCTTCATATGTAAGTGCTATGCGTTTATTAGCACCAGGAATATAAGGACAGTCTCTGTCAGCACTCGAACATGTGAGTATGGCTGTAAAATCATTTTTAGGATTAAATTCATCATCATAGCGCTTAGAAAATCCAATAATGGGAAGTGCATTCTCATCACTGCTTATGCTGTAAATGGGATTCTTAGAATCTGTCAATTTTTTAACTATAAATCCTGCATCTTGAAGTGCTATTCCTGAAGCGGGGAACATGGCAGTTGCTTCAGTACCCCCTGAGAAACAGTATACGTTATTCATGTTATAAAATTTTGCTATAGTTTGTGCCCAAACTTGTGAAAGGTGGCTTCTCCTTGAGTTATGGGTACAAATGAAATTTAAATTGATAGCTTTATTGGCTTTTATTTCTTCTGAAATGTGAGTAATAATTGGGTCTAGTATGGCTAAACGTTCTTCGGAAATTTCTGAAATGTCTAACGTTTCAATAAATGTGTTTGTCATAATAAAATATTAACAGCAACCTGAGTTAGGAGTGCATTCTGTGTTTTTTAGGTAGGATAATACTATTTTTTTCTTCTGTGGTTGTACACCGCATGCGTCTTCTGCCAGGCATGCTGTTTCAGTTTTATCAAGCTTGAAACTCCCATCATTGGTTGATGCTAGCTTGAAAATATTTATGGTTGTACCTTGATATTCCACTCTAATTTCAAGGTCTTCGAGATTAAGGACTTTTTCACTTTGTTCAATGATAGTCAGGAGTTTTTTGGGAGATAATCTATGGCTGGTGTCTTGGTCATACCATAGTTGAAATACGATATATTTTTCTTCTCGAACTGTATTACCACAGTCGATAAATTTTTTCAAGGACTCTCCAACTTCTGTAATGTGAAAATGTTGTGGTATGAGTTGTCCGTTTGGCAATCTAAATCTTAATGAATTAGCTCTTTTTAGAGCTTCTTTGAATTGAGTTAAATACATTTAGCAACAGGTGTTTTTAGGTTTAATTTTATGATTAATAAAGTCGGTCAATAGGGTATTTATGTGCTGCCAGGTGTCTGGATTAATACAATAACAGGAATTTTTACCTTCCACATTACCTTGAATGATATGCAGTTCTTTGAGTGCTTTAAGATGTTGTGACACCGTGGCTTGCGCTAAACCGGTTTCTTCAACCAAATCATTACAACAACAACCATCTAAAGTGATTAAGTGATTAAGTATGGCTATTCGCGCTGGGTGCCCTAAAGCTTTAAAATATGAAGCGATACGATTATCTTGAGCGGTAAATAATTCTTTCTTAGTAATTCCCATTGATGAATTTTAATATTGCAATATTACGATGAATAAAGTTTAAAACCGATATATTGTGTTAAATTTTTGTTTTGTTCTTGTGCTGTAAAAACCAAATCTATAACTTGGTAAAAACTTATAAATAATTAATTAATATGAAAAAACTACTCTTAGCCTTTTGCAGTTTAACACTGGTGATTTCTGGTCATGCTCAGGTTATGACCCCACAACCAAGTACGTCGTCTAAATTAGAACAAACTATCGGGATGACAGATGTTAGTGTTACCTACTCAAGACCTCGTGTGAAAGGTCGCAAGATTTTTGGTGACTTAGTGCCCTTTGATAACATGTGGCGTACTGGTGCTAATAAGAATACTGTTTTTACTTTTCAACATGATGTTAGGATAGATGGTAAGCTATTAAAAGCTGGAAGTTATGCGCTTTACACTGTTCCCAGTGATGGTAATTGGGAATTTATTTTTTACAGTGATTCAGAAAACTGGGGATTGCCTAAAAACTGGGATGATAGTAAAGTAGCTTTACGTTTTTCAAAAAAAGTGAATAACAAATTGAGAAATACTGTTGAAGCGTTTTCGATTGTGATTAATGTGCAATCTGATGATCGCGCTTTTATTGCGTTGTCATGGGAAAATACTTTTGCAGGATTTACAGTTAAGGTGCCTACCGATAAGTTAGTACAGCAATCTATTTCGTCTACGCTTAATTCTGATGGCGCTAAATCCAAAGATTATTATGCAGCTGCCGTTTATTATTTAAATGCTGAGAAAGACATTGCTAAAGCTGAGGCATGGATGGACACCGCCATGTCCATGACAGATAATCCAAAGTTCTGGCAACTTAGACAACAATCATTAATTTATGCTGCTGCTGGAAAAACCAAGGAAGCGATTAAAACAGCAAAAAAATCGCTTGCTAGTGCTCAAAAAGCTGGTAATGCCGATTACGTAAAACTAAATGAAGATTCATTAAAAGCATGGGGTGCCATGTAACACAATTGGTATCATCTTTAATAAAAAGCTCTCAGGAAACTGGGAGCTTATTTTTTTATAATTTGTTGAATTACAATAGCTATTCCCATAACTAGCGCACAGCCAAACAGATTAAGCCACAAGAAGGGCATCCAGTCAAATTTCCATCCAACAATAACAATACACTGTGTGATAATTGCTGCTGTGAATACGGCATTGGATTTTACAAATTTTACAAAAAAGGCTAACAAAAAAATACCAAGTACATTACCGTAAAACACAGATCCAATGATATTAACCAGTTGAATTAAGTTTTCAGCTAAATATGCTACGCAAGCTATGGCTATGGCTATAATACCCCAAAGCAATGTAAAATATTTTGAAGCCTTAACGTAATGTATTTCTGAACCCCTAGGGTTGAAGTTGCGTTTATAAATATCCAGTGAGGTAGTAGATGCAAGTGCATTTAATTCACTGGCCGTACTGGACATGGCCGCACTAATGATTACTGCTAAAAGTAAGCCTATGAGTCCGATTGGTAAATTTTCGAGTATAAAATGAATAAATACATAGTCTCGGTCATTAAGTTCAACGTCTGTTTTAGAATGTTCTGCAGCTTTTTGAATTAAGTCTAAAGCCTTGGTTCTTTGTTTCTGTTGTTGGGTTTTAATATTTTGAATTACAGTAACAGTTTGGTCTTCATTGTTTTGATTTATATTAGCCTTGAGCACCATTGATTTTTGATCGGTAAGCTTGTGGTAATCTGCTTCTAATTGTATGTATTCTGATGCATATGGAGAATTCTTGACTAATTTTTCGGCTTCTGGATTAAAATGAAGAGGCGAGTAATTAAACTGGTAAAAGACAAATACCATAACCCCAACCAAAAGAATAAAGAATTGCATTGGTACTTTGAGTAAGCCATTAAATATAAGTCCCAATTGCATGTCTTTTATAGATTTTCCAGAAAGGTAGCGTTGCACCTGACTTTGATCTGTCCCAACATATGAAAGTGCTAAAAATGTACCTCCAATTAATCCACTCCAAATGGTATAACGGTTCTCAAAGTCGAATGAAAAATTGAGAATATTCATTTTATCACTAATAGCTGCGATATTTAAAGCCTCATTAAAATTAACCTCATGCGGCAGAAATTTTAAAATGAGAAAAAAGGTGATAAACATACCACTAAAAATAACAGTCATTTGATGTTTTTGGGTGATGTTTACTGCTTTAGTACCTCCAGATACCGTGTATATAGTAGCTAATGTACCTATGATAATATTAAGGTATGTTAGATTCCATCCCAAAACAACCGATAAGATGATAGCAGGAGCATATATGGTAATTCCTGCAGCGAGACCTCTTTGAAGCAGAAATAACCCAGCAGTTAGGCTTCTTGTTTTTACGTCAAATCGACGTTCTAAAAACTCATAAGCAGTATACACATTGAGTTTGTGATAAATAGGAATGAATACCATACAAACAATTACCATAGCCAAGGGCACACCGAAGTAAAACTGAACAAACCCCATGCCATCATTAAAGGCTTGACCTGGTGTAGATAAAAAGGTTATGGCACTAGCCTGTGTAGCCATGACTGATAGCCCTATGGTCCACCATTTAGAAGAACTTCCACCTTTAACATAATCTTGCACATTTTTGCTACCTCTCGTTTTGAGTGTACCATAAACTACTATGGTTAATAATGTTACAGCTAATACAAACCAATCTATTAAATGCATATTAAACTATTTTCATTATGATGTAAAATATGATGATGTATACTGCGTTCATAAGCAGTACAAGTGTGTAGTGTTTGAGCCATTTAAATTTCATTAGTTTTCGACAGTTTTATTTAAATCCGAAACAGATAACATATTGGTAAATAATTTAATTGCTCCTGGGACTCCAGCTGGGAGTTGCCTGAAGAAACTCAATCCAGTGTATATATAATGCCCTTTACCATATTTAGCAATGAGTAATCCTCCTTGAAGCGGTGCTTCGCCACGGTCATTCATGGATAAAACAGCTTCAAATTCTGGTCCCCAAGATTCTGGAAAATACAATCCCCGCTCTTGTACCCAGTTTTCAAAGTCTGAACTGTTTATGGTGTTGGGATAATTAAATAAACGGTGTTTAGGTTTATTAATTTTAACTTCTGCCGTTTCGTTGGTAACACGTTTCCTTGAAAGATTAAGAGTGTATGGCGAAATGGATTTGGTTTTTAAATTGAAGCTTGTATTATACTGATTAATGACTGTACCCCCGTTTTTAACATAGTCGTTAAGTACCTCTTGTTTATATGCTAAAAAATCTTGGGTGTTATAAGCCCTAACTCCAGTAATTATAGTACTTAAGGTACTTAATTTTTTTAAGGTTAAATCTTCTTCTTTAAGTGTAATAACATTAAATCCAAGCGCTTTAAGAACTTCTGCTGTTTTATCTCCGGCTCCTTCAATGTACCCTATGGTCTCCTGAGATGATTTTATATTCATGCTAATTAACTTAGCGCTGTTAGATAATAGGATGTATTGTTTGGGAATATGACTGTAGTCAATAATTGTTAGTTTTTTATCATATAGCTTACCCGTGTCTAAAGTAGCAGTGGGATAAAGAAATCCATTAGTTTCAAATTCAGGGGCGGTTATTTTAAATTCAAAGGTTAATGTTTCACCCTGACTTTTGGCTTCAAAGTCAATTGATTGCGGTGAAACCGTCCATCCTATTGGTGTTTTAAGTTCTACCGTACCGTTGGATTGTGATGCAAAACTACGAACGGTAACTGTAACTGTTTTACTTTTTTTATTTTTAAGAATTATAACGTTATCCTGAAGTGCACAAGTGATTTCAGGCAAAATGTTTAATGTTTCTTTAACTTCACCTTTAATAGGGTCTCTTGATTTGTGGATTATTGGAACTTGAAATGGTATTGGAGTATCATTGAAAATAAAAGTACAATTGCCTTCTAGAAAGTTATTGGCGTAGGGTTTTCCAATGAGTTTTTTGTCTTCCACATGGTACATACCCATGCGTGCTTTTTCATTAAGCCAGTATGGTGACGAAAATTTTGATTTCTCTGGTACCGTAATTGTCTCTTTCAAATTAAAATTTTGGTTTGTAACCAATTCCCGGTTTAATTCTATAGTTTTTTGATTTGCCAGTGTTATTTCTTTGAGTATTAAAGGTGTATTATTTCTGGCAATGACTTCTATATTTAATGGGATTTGATCACCTCTAACTGCAATTTTTTCAACACTGTAAATGTCTATATATAAACCTGTGCATTGTAAAATAATGGATTTGATTTCTTCAATTTTGACCTGTTTCCAGTAGCCGTCTTCAAGTTGGGAAATGAGGTTGTAGGCTTCCAACAGTTTTAGAACTGCATTCTCTGGGTGATTAAAGTCAAATGTATTCTCAACATCATGTAAAATATCACCTATACGTTTCCCCCCTTTTAATCGGTTCCAAGAAGTATCAATGCCGTCAAATAAATTGTTTTGGTTATAGTTTTTGTCTGTTTTTATAATCTCCAGATATTCTTTGTATTCGCCTCTTGAACTCATAGTTCCAAATCCTTGGGATTTGTGTTGGCTTCTACTGTTAGCAGCAATTTCTGTATTAGAGGCCCCAAGTAATTGGTAATAGTTACCTACCTCAAGGGTTAGTAGATTGCTTTTATCTGCTTTTTCAAAATTAGCGCGACTACCATAAAACCACCACGAGGTATTAAAAAAGAGTTTTTTAGGTTGCCACAGGGGTTGGGTTTTTAAGTGAGATTTGAATGTGACATCATTAGCTAAATTGAAGGCCTCGTAACTTAACATGGCAGATCCTGTATGATGGCCGTGAGTTCTCCCTGGTGACCGGTGATCAAAACGGTTAATGATGATATCGGGTTGAAAGCTTCTAATTGTAGATACGACATCTTTTAAAACTTCTTCTTTGTTCCAAATATCGAAAGTTTCATCGGGGTGTTTTGAATAACCAAAATCGTTTGCTCTTGAGAAAAACTGAAGTCCTCCATCATAGCTTCTTGCTTTGAGAAGTTCATTGGTTCTTATTACACCTAATTCCGCTCTTAATTCTGGACCAATTAAGTTTTGTCCACCATCACCTCGGGTTAATGATAAATATGCAGTTCTTGCATGAGTCTGATTTGAAAGGTGCGCAATGAGCCTTGTGTTTTCATCATCGGGGTGAGCGGCTATATACAAGACACTTCCTAAAAAATTTAATTTTTTAATGGCATGAAAAATTTCTGCGCTGTTTTGTTGTGGTTTTATTTGAGATAATCCCTTAGAAAATATAACAAAGGCGAGGACAATTACAAGTCGTAGTTTCATAGTAATTAAATGTCCTCTAATATAGGTTTTAGTTTTAATTAAATCTTTTTAGGGTTTAATTTTAACTTTAGATTTGCATTTAAATTTTTTCAACTAAGGTTACAGCTTTTTGAAGAATCATGTTGTTGGGGTAGGTTACTAAGTCGCCGTTTTCAAGTCTTAAGTGCAAGTGAAATGCTCTGATGTCTTCAATTACTGCAGGTAAAGGAATTTCTTTATCATGAATTTCTACTTTGTCCCCAACTTTAAAAGGGAACGAAAAGAACATGATAATTCCAGCAGTCACATTACTTAGAATTGACCAAACCGCGAATAGAGCAATCCCAAGTACCGCAAAAACTGATGAAAAAACGACTACAAGATTTTGAAATTCAGCACCAAAAATATAAGCTTCAATTAACAAAGCAATAATTAAAAGACTTGAAGTAATATAACGGTTAATAAGTTTAACACGTGCTTTAATAATACCATTTCGTTTTCCAATTTTTAACACTATAAAGGCAATTATGGTTCTTGCTATAAACAAGGAAACTAGAGTTATTAGAGAATATTTTATTTGTGGATCTGATATTGTTTCAATCATGGTATTGAAATTAGTATTACTGTAAAAATAATTATTTAAGTTGAAGTGTTTTGCGCCAAATGCTATCCGTGTTTTTATTTTTTTGCCAGTAGGGGCTTTTTATGGTTTTCTTTTTAACTGCAGTTGTTATAAACTGCTCCTGGTTTGCTTCAAAATGTTCCTCCCATTTTAAAATCTCATGAGGGAATTTAGTATTGAATTTGATTATGAGTTTTCGGTTTAATTCAGGATAAAATAAGCTGTATTCGTTGTCGGTTAATATACCATTAGCGCTATAAGCCTGATTGTTTTTATGTTTAAGACTAAGATACTCAAGAGTTGGAATTATTTTAAATTTTCCTTGGGGCAGTTCTTTTGGATTCATCCTTATGGTGGTCCATATTTCATTTTCAGTGAAGTGTTGCGGTAAGTCTAATGAGGTATCTGCTTCTCCTTCAAAATATGAATGTCCCGTATAATTAAATGTATTACTTCTTTTATTTAATTGGGCATAAACGTGTCCACACCATTCCTGTATTGAAGCCGATATTTTTAAAGGTTGAGATTTGGTATATACTGGTTGGAATGTACTCTGCATAATACTGTAGGGATAAATGCCTGTTTTGAAGTTTTTTGTGGCGTTAAGCTTAAGCACTTTTATGGTGTTTTCTCCTGAATTATTAGCTTTAACTTGCGTATTGGGCAAGAAATCCTCAGTGACATAGATAAGAACTGCATCACCAGATCTAAGTTCGCCGTATCTTGATTGTGTAAGGGTATATGAGGAAATTTCAGCATCTCCTGCAAACCAATACTTTTTAAAAGCTTTGGATAAGGTTCTTGACGCTTCTTTGTTATTTGTTTGTTTTGAGGGCATTGCATTCTGTTCTTCAGGTGCATCAACACATGCTAGCATACAGATCAACAATCCAAGGGTAAAACGATACATTATTTATTATTTATAAAATTATTAAGTGCTTTGTAGAGCAAATGTGTTGGTAACCCAACTACATTACAATAGGAGCCCTCTATTTTTGTGATTCCTATTTGTCCGATCCACTCTTGAATACCGTAGCTTCCGGCTTTATCGAAAGGCTGATATGTTTCAATATAGTAATCAATTTCTTCATGAGTTAATGGCTTAAATGTTACTGATGTCGTGGCATTAAGAGTCATTTGTTTATCACAAGTTGTTAAGCATACTGATGAAATAACCTCATGAGTATCATTACTTAAAGCTTTAAGCATGAATTGAGCGTCTGCTTTGGATTTAGGTTTGCCTAAAGCAGTTTCATTATGCCATACAATGGTATCACTGGTGATGAGAAGTTCATTTTTATCTAATGTTTCTCTGAAAGGTAGCGCCTTTAACTGGGCTAAGTAATCCGGAATTTCAAAATGTTTTAGGCGCTTAGGATACGTTTCTTCAACCGGCTTTAATTTGATGGTGAAATCAATATTTAAATCTTTTAAAAATTGTTGCCTTCTGGGTGAGCCCGAAGCTAGAATGATATTATAATTTTTTAATTTCTGATTCCACATAATAAGCTAAAGTATAACTAATGGATATAAAATTAACGACAGCATTCCAAAAATCATAATTAGCTTTAGTATTTTACTGAGCTGAAAGAATTCCTCTGAATTTTTAGCCTTTATGAGACGGATAAGGAAAACTATTAGCGGTCCCAATAATGTTAGAAGGAAATATAGTACAGCTAAATTATAATTGTAAACGTAATTATAGACATAGTGGGCTAAACCTGAAATAGTAATAATTGTAACAACTGTAATTAAAAGTTTGGTATTACGTGCACCAAGAACTATAGGTGTTGTTTTCAATCCCACCACTTGATCTCCTTTGATGTCTTGTAAGTCTTTAATTAACTCTCTAATCAAAGTCATTAAAAATGCAAAAATGGCATAATCGAAAATCACTTTAAAAAGTAACAGATGTAATCCTTTATTAGTTGAGTCAAGATTTGGGTAAAGTTCAAATAAAGGCACAATAACTAAAGTTAAGCTAACTAAACAAGCTACTGCAATATTTCCAATTAGTAAGTATTTTTTAAGCGTTGTTGTGTACATGTAATTAATAAGGGTCGCTCCAATAAAAATAGCTGAAAGCCCTGGTTTATGGACTAAATTAGCTACAACAAAACCCAGTGCTACTCCAACAGCATTAAATATAAAATACAAGTTGTATGCGGTGTTTTCAGGGACAACTTTGTTTATGTAAAGCCGTTGGGGTTTATTAATTTTATCAGCAAAAACATCATGAATGTCATTTATGATGTATCCTGCAGCTGCAATGCAACAAGTAGCCATAATTAAGGTAAAAAAACTTAAATTATTTAAACTGTAGTCTGCTTTAAAGGGGGATATAATAGCATATTTAACAATACATTGCATGGCAGCAATCATTATTAGGTTTTTCCAACGGATTAAACCCATTAGGGCATTTAGCAGGTGCATTATGTCTTAATCGTATTTTGCATTATGGTTGTTATTCCAGTCATTGTTAAGTTTTAAAACTTGTTCTATGACATCTCTTACAGCGCCTTTTCCGCCGTCTTTATGTGAGATGTAATGCGCAATACTTTTAATTTCATTAACAGCATCCTGTGGACAAGAGGCCAAACCCACTAATTTCATTACAGGTAAATCTGGAAGATCATCTCCCATGTAGAGTACTTCTTTTGTAGAGAGGTTCTTTTTGTTTAAATACGTTTCAAACACGTTAATTTTATCATGAGCCCCAAGATGAATATCCTCAATACCAAGCCCTGCTAATCGCTTGCTTACGCCTTTATTACTTCCTCCAGAGATGATACATATATTATACCCTTTGTCTATTGCTGTTTTAAGTGCATAACCATCTTTGGTGTGCATGGTTCTGTACATTTCTCCCTGGGTAGTTACTTGAATGGTACCGTCAGTTAATACCCCATCAACATCAAAAATGAAGGTTGTTATTTGTTTAAGGGATTCTTTATAGCTTTTTGATTCCATGTGTATTTTTAATTGATTTAGTTAGTAACTCATAGAGGTCTTTATGTAAGGGTTTTTCTATAAGTTTTAAATGTTTTTTTATGGTTTTTTTGTCATTTCTCATTCCCGGACCGGTTTGTGCTAGGTAAGGGGACATGTGTTGAATTTTAGTAGCTGTCTCTTGAATTAAAGGTCTAAGTAAATCAAAATTAATTTGTTTTGCATCACTAATTTCATGACCAATTCGATACAAGTGATTACTAAAATTATTTATAAAAACTGCTGCCAAGTGAAGTGTTAGTCGTTGTTCACTTGAAATTTTATAAACAGGACTATGCAATGATTCAGCTATAGATTTTAGCGTGAGGTAGTCTTCTTTTTCTAGTGCTTCGATACATAATGGTACGTGTTTAAAATCCATAATTTTAGATTTTGAAAATGTTTGTAGCGGATAAAACACACCTCTTCGGTTTTTTTTATCTAGGTCATGGATATTAACAGCTCCGCAAGTGTGAACTACAAAACGTTCTGAAAAAGGGAGACTTTTAGATATTTCACTAATTTGATCATCGTTTACTGCCACAATATAGAGATCGGCTTTAATAAGCTTGGCAATGTCATCTGTTATAGCAACTTCGTTTTGAAATGACAAGATTGTAGATATAGTTCGGTTATACCATTGTGTTACTTTAGTGGTTTGGCTTTTTTTAAAAGCATGGTAAAATTGCTGTCCTACATTTCCAGCTCCTATGAGACACACTGATGTCATAATTATTTATTTGTGAATGTAACTATTTTCAAAAGTAATAATAAAAAAAGGTGGTAGGTTAAAAACTTACCACCCTAAAACAAAATAAATCTCAAAAAAGATGATCTAAACATCAAAAATTATGAGGCGGCAAATATGATAAATAATGTAAGAACTCCAGTGAGAGCCTCGTTTTTTTTGTTTTTTTTAACATAATCTGAAACATTACTTAGAGAAACGTTAAGCATAGGCTCAAATACGATTAAAAGCCTTAAATTTGCAACTTCAAAAAATGCTAAATTACAATGAAGGGATTCTCACTTTCTAAGATTTTGTTTTCCACACGTTTAACCGCAGTTTTGTTTATTGTTTTTGCTGCAGCTATGGCTGCGGGAACATTTTTAGATGCCAATGAAGAAACCTCTCCTACTGCTTTGACGCGAACCATGATTTATAATGCCTGGTGGTTTGAAGCTATTATGGTGTTTTTTGTAATAAATTTTTTGGGTAATATTTTTAGGTATCGTTTACACAAAAAAGAAAATTGGGCCACTTTAACACTTCATTTAGCTTTCATATTTATTTTTATTGGTGCTTTTGTAACCCGTTATATTGGTTACGAGGGAATGATGTCTATTAGAGAAGGCGCTACAGAAAATGAATTCTTGTCTCAAGAGACTTATATTTCCGCATACATAGATGGTGATTATAGAATTGATGGCGTGCCGCAACGTAAAGCTCCTAATTACAAGGTTGATTTTTCTGAACGCTTGGACAACCACTTTCGTGTTACTGAAGTTTATGACCAACAGGAGGTTACTTTTGAGTTAGAAAAATTTGTATCTAATGCCGAAGAAGATGTGATTTATGATCCTGAGGGTGAAGCCTATCTTAAAATTGTAGAAGCCGGAGACGGACAGCCACACAATCATTTTTTAAAAGCCGGTGAAACACAAAGTATCCACAATGTTTTGTTCACCTTAAATCAGCCTATAGACGGCGCAATAAACATTGTTAGTAATTCTCAGGGGCAAATGACTATAGAATCCCCTTTTGAAGGCTCGTATTTGACTATGGCTACAATGCAGGACGGGATTTTAGTTAAAGACAGTATACAACCCTTACAATTACGTTCTCGTTATGTTGTTGGTAACCTACAGTTTGTTATTCCTAAACCTGTTGTTACCGGTTACTTTGATGTGCTAAAAAAATCAAAATTGCTCAAGGGAGATGAAGATGGTATAGTATTGAAAGTGACTTCTAATGGTGAAAGTAAACGTTTTAATCTGCTGGGAGGTAAAGGCACATATAATGCCTTTAAACAAGAACAATTAGGCGGATTAGATATTGCATTACGTTATGGTTCAAAAGTCCATACTCTCCCTTTTAGTGTTAAATTAAATGATTTTGAAGCCGAGCGCTATCCTGGTACAGAGAACAGTTTCTCTTCCTTTTCAAGTAAAGTTACTGTAATTGATAATGAGAAAGGGGATTACAATTATAAAATTTTCATGAACCATATTTTGGATCATCGCGGTTATCGTTTTTTTCAATCCAGTTTTGATCCTGATGAGCAAGGCACTATCCTTTCAGTGAACCATGATCTTTATGGTACATGGATTACTTATATTGGTTATATGCTGTTGTATTTTGGATTAATGGCGATTCTATTTTCTAAATATTCCAGATTTGGCAGTCTTAAGCAACAACTTGATAAAGTTAAATTTAAGAAACAAACATTACTTATTGTATTTGGTTTATGCTCTTCTTTTATTGTTGGTCAAAACCATACAGCAGATGACGGTCATAATCATGAGGCGCCTAATAAAGCTCGTATTGATTCTGTTATAAAAGCCAATATCATTCCGAAAACCCATACAGATAAGTTTGGAACTTTGGCTGTTCAAGATATGAATGGCCGCATGATGCCAGCCAATACATTTGGTTCTGAAATATTAAGAAAATTAAGTAAATATGATACTTATGAGGGTATGGACGCTAATCAGATTTTATTGTCTATGCAGCAAATGCCCTTGTATTGGTATACCGTACCTGTAATTTATCTTAAACCAAAAAAGGGAGATTCTATAAGACGATTAATAGGTGTAGACAAGTCCATTAAATATGTGGCACTTTCTGATTTTTTAAGAAATGACGGTTCCTATATTTTAGAACCTTATTTAGAAGACGCTTATAAGGCACAGGTGCCTAATGCATTTCAAAAAGAGTTTAAAGATATAGATCAAAAGGTTAACCTATTATATAATACCTTAGGAGGACGAAATTTGAGAATATTTCCAGTGCCTGATGATGAAAATAATAAGTGGATTTCTGTAGCTGATTATCAAGAGTCTTTTAAAACGCAAATTAATGATTCACTTTACGGCACTTTTATTGAAAACAGCTTTAAGTATTATTTATCTGAAGTTTATCATTCAAAATCATCTGGAGACTATTCCTCTCCAGAAAGTTTGCTAGATGGGTTTAAACGTACTCAACAGAAATTGGGCGGGGATGTGATGCTAAGTAAGGAAAAGATTGAGGCAGAAATATGGTATAATAAATATGATGTTTTCAAAAAACTATTCAGTTGGTTTTTGTATGCTGGATTTTTCTTTTTTGTGATTTTAATTTTACAAATTTTCAATTCTGGCAATCGTTGGATTTCTTATTCAGTAATTGGGTTTAGAGCTTTGATATTAGGTTTGTTTGTAATCCACACCGCCGGTCTCATTTTACGTTGGTATATCTCTGGTCATGCGCCATGGAGTGATGCCTATGAATCCATGATTTATGTGGCTTGGGCTACTATGTTTTTTGGGTTAGCTTTTGGAAGAAAAAGTGATTTAACCATTGCATCAACGGCTTTTGTTACAGCTATGATACTCATGGTTGCCCATTGGAATTGGATGGATCCAGCCATTGCCAACTTACAACCTGTATTAAATAGCTATTGGTTAATGATACACGTTGCTGTTATAGTAGCCAGTTATGGTCCTTTTGCTTTAGGAATGATTTTAGGTGTAGTGTGTTTATTACTTATGATTTTCACAAACTCTAAAAACAAACAGAAGATTGATCTCAATATTAAAGAGCTAACCATTATTAACGAAATGGCTTTAACTGTTGGTTTGGTCATGTTAACCATTGGTAACTTTTTGGGAGGTATGTGGGCTAATGAAAGTTGGGGCCGCTACTGGGGATGGGATCCAAAAGAAACTTGGGCACTAATAAGTATTATGGTCTATGCTTTTGTAATTCACATGCGATTAGTCCCAGGTTTGCGTGGCCGGTTTGCTTTTAATCTATCTGCTATAATAGCTTTCGGTAGTATACTCATGACTTATTTTGGAGTGAATTTTTATTTATCAGGTTTACATTCTTATGCCAGTGGTGATCAAATCATGAGTGTTAAGTTCATTGGTATTACATGTAGTTTGATTTTCGTGCTTGCTTTTTTTGCTTTTCGTAAATACAAACTGTACTACAAAAAGTAGTTGAAATTATTTTATTCTGATTCAGAATAACCATTCTTTTAAAATATTTCTTTATATTAATTAAAAAAAGATTAATGAGAAGATTTATTGAAAAGTTAGGGGTTACTAATTTGATTATACTTCTACTTTGTGGCATTATTATTTTTGTTGCTGAGTATATGTTTATGACAGGGGAAACGCTTCACGGTATTTTTGTGGGATTGTGGGCCCCAACCGTATTAGGAATCGCAATTTTAATTAAACTGGCATTGCATGACAAATCCTAATTCTATTGTATTTTATTTTTCTGTATTTGTAATTATAGCCATTATTATATGGACTTTAATTATTATTAGCTTATACAATAAATTTAACGATGATTCTTAGATTACTTTTTTTAAGAATCTTATTTCTTTTAGTTTTGTGGGACTAATAAATCACTTATGAAATTAGACATTTTAGCATTTGGAGCGCATCCTGATGATGTTGAGTTGGGTTGTGGTGCAACACTAGCTAAAGAAATATCCAAAGGAAAGCGTGTTGGGATTGTAGATCTTACCCGAGGTGAATTAGGCACCAGAGGAACTGCTGAAATTCGTGACCAAGAAGCACAAAATGCTGCTAATATTTTGGGTGTTGCCGTAAGGTTTAATCTTAATTTTGCTGACGGTTTTTTTATCAATGATCGCAATCATCAATTAGCCCTTATTGAACTTATTCGCTTATATCAGCCAGACATTGTTTTTTGTAATGCCATTAAAGATCGTCATATTGATCATGGTAAAGGTAGTAGTTTAGTAAGTGACGCTTGTTTTTTAAGTGGTTTAATTAAAATAGAGACCACTAGAAGCGGGAAGTTGCAACAGCCATGGCGTCCCAAGTACGTCTATCATTATATCCAATGGCAGCCACTAACTCCAGATTTTGTGGTTGATGTCAGTTCTCATTTTGACAAAAAAATTGAAGCCGTACTGGCTTATAAGAGTCAGTTTTACGACGCTACTAGTGATGAACCAGAAACACCTATATCATCCAAGAATTTTATAGATAGTGTTTCCTATAGAGCTCAAGATTTAGGACGGTTAACAGGAGTGTCTTACGCTGAGGGGTTTAATGTAGAGCGATTGGTAGCTGTAGATTCTATTTTTGACCTTAAATAATTCTAAAAAAATCTTTGCATCATTACATAAAAGGATTAAATTTGCATTCGCATTTTAACAATGCGTAGATGGTGGTTGTAGCTCAGCTGGTTAGAGCGCCGGATTGTGGTTCCGGAGGCCGTCGGTTCGAACCCGATCTTCCACCCCTAAACAGAAAGCACTTACATTTTGTAGGTGCTTTTTTAGTTTGAATGCATAGCATTAAAAAAAAAAAGTTAATTTGCATCATCAAATATTAAAATAACCTATTTATGAATTACCCCTTAAAATTAATGCTATTAGCAGCATTATTCCTGTCTTCTTGTGACAATAATCTTGATTTCTTCGATGGTGACATCGAAAATCCTGACTTAAGTGGTGAAGTGCAAGGCCCTCTAGGATATTACACATTTACTACTAATGATTTAATTGATGAGTTAACAGGTAGTGATTCTGATATTATTATTGACAGAGCTTCAGATGGAGGGATCTCCTTGGTATTTAATGAATCATTTTCTTTACAAGATGATTTTTCTTTTAGTGAACCTATTGATGATGTTATCATAGAGCGAGTTGTTGAAAGTCCTCTAGCTAGTGAAAACTCTATTTTTGGCACCTCCGATGAAGTTACAGTCACCGCTCTCAACTTTTCAATAATTAGTCAGTTTAATGCCCCTCAATCCATCACAATTAATGAAATTTTGGATTTTCAGGGCAATAACATTTCTAAGTTAGACTTTAAAAATTCAAATTTAAATGTTGTTGTAAGTTCTAATGCCAAAACATCAGCAGATATTCAAATCTCTATACCCAGTCTGCTTAGTAAAGCCTCTAATACTCCATTAGATTTTAGTCTTGATGTTCCTAATCAGGGCCAGGTATCTCAATCATTTGATTTAAGTGATTTTGAAGCTGATTTTACATTTGATGGAAGTAATTACAATGAGGTGTTTAATAATTTCTTTATTAATACGGTTACTACTTTAGATATTAAATTAGGAGATGTTTTATCAAAAAATGATGCTTTTGATATTCGTTTTGAGTTAATTGATATTGATTCCAATATCATATATGGTATTTTCGCTAAAGAGCAACAAAGCGTTAGCTTACCTGAAATTGAATTAGATTTCTTTGAAGATATTGGTATTGATGAATTAAGTATTTCTGGTGCATCCATAGAAATGCTTATTGCTAATAGTTTGGGTGTAGCTTTCAATTTAGATATTCAAAACTCAATTTTTACAAATGCAGCAGGCAATTCCCAAAATTTAGTTTTAAATGATAGTCCTAAACGTATAGATCAAGCCACTTATTCAAGTGCTACTAACGAGGTAATTTCAGAGGAATCTCAAATTTCTCTTAATAAAGATACTTCTAACCTCCCTGAATTGTTGGAGTTGTTACCCACAAATTTGAACATTAATATTGATGTAGAAACTATTGAAGAACCTTCTTTTTTTGCATATAATCAGAGTCAGTTGGAAGGGAATGTCGATGTCATTATCCCTTTTGATTTTAAGATAAAAGGTCTTGAATTTGAAGATAATATCGATTTAGAAATTGATATTGCCGAAGATGATATTGATCAATTTGAAAGTGCTGAATTACATATCAATATAGGTTCAAACTTTCCACTAGATATTTCTACTCAACTTCAATTTCTTGATGCATCAGATGCTTTACTAGATTCCATTATATTCTATGATAATGATGGTGTAGCCTATCCTGATAACAGGATTGATCTAATTAAGGGTAATGACAACTTTGAGTCAGCTACCAGGAAGACTATTGGTACAAAAGAAAATTATGTTATAATAAAATTAAATAAAGAAAGTATTGATGATATTTTAGAAATAAAATCTTTACAGTTAAAAATAGATGTTGATACCGTTGGAGAAAATGAAGTAAAATTCTTTGACGATTACAAGCTTGACTTACAAGTAGGTACTTCTGTTAATTTCAAAACCAATTAAACTGTAAACCATGAAAATCAAAAATATCTTAATAGTCATATTATTCTTTTGTTTTAAAACTACCTTTTCACAAGAGAATATTGCTTTTTATAACTTAAGGGACTATGTAGTTCAAGGTCAAAATTATTCCTCAATTATTACGCCCAAACATAAAGTGACTGTTTCACTACCTCTAAACGTTGGGATTGGTGTAAATACTTTTGTCTCAGCAAATCAGCTGTTTGATAAAAATGAGACTACTGGTGACTTGTTATTTAATACTACTAGATTGTACGATAGCTCCAAAGAAACGAATTTGATTGCCTATAATTTAAACGTCAATTTATTCAACCTAACTGTTGCCACAAATAAAGGTGGTTTTTCACTGTTTGTTAATGCCAAGCATAACTCACATGTACAGTTAAGCAAAACACTTTTGGGTATCACTAATTTTGGGATTAATTCCTCTATCTCAATAGAAAATGAGAAAGCTTTATCAACGGCATATACTGAATTTGGTGTGGGTTATTCTCACAGCCTTTTTAAAGATAAATTACATCTTGGTTTCAGAGCTAAGTACCTAAACGGTCATGCTCACGCTGAAACAGATCAAGATGGTTTTATTAACTTAGATTTAGATCCTCAATTTAAAACTTGGCAATTTTCATCTCAAAATGCTCAAGTAAGGACTTCTGGTGTAAGTTTAATTAATGGTGATTCAGATTTTGAACCAATAACAGATAATACTGGGTTTGCTCTAGATTTTTCAGCCCGCTATCAATTGAATGATAAATTTACTTTTGATTTATCTGTTAATGATATTGGAAGTATTTCATGGAAATCTGATTTAAAGGGATATCAAATTGCTGATATAGCAAAAGACCAAGGGGTTTTTCAGGGTATTGACTTGAATGATGACGATGCAGATATAGCAGATGAATTTGAATCTATTTTTGTGACCTCTGAAGGGGAGATTGATAACTTTACCAGTGATTTAACTACTCAAACTTATTTTTCAACCAATTATATGCTAGACCAAAAACATCGTTTAAGTTTTATATATAATAATTTTACTGTTTTTGATGAAGCCATTAATACTTATGCGTTAGGTTATAACCTTATTGGCTCTAAAGGGACAGTTGGTTTAGTTTCTTCTTATGGCGGCTATAATGAGGAATTTAAATTAGGTATGAATATGGTTTATTCGATAGGATTTTGGCAAATGTATTTTTCAACTGATAGCTTACTTTCTCTAATGCAACCAGTGGAAGAGGTAAATAATGTCAATTTTAACTTTGGTATCAATTTTGTTTTTGGCAAACGTGCTTCCAAAGAAAAGGCTGAAAAAGAAATCATCGAAGAGTTAGAGGTTATCCCAACTGAACTGGGTCTATAAAACTGCTATTTATATTTATTTTATGCGTATTCTATTGTTTTTAGGATTAGTTCTAAACACTTTCTTTATTAATGCTCAATACCAATTACCCAAAGTAAATAGTGATTCATTTATATTCACTGATGGTATGGGTAAATTTGTTAAAGTTGATTTTAATTGTAATATTAATTATAAAATCAGTCAAATTGAACTTGACCGTATCGTCATGCGTACAGTTAAAGATGCGATGTTAGCACTTAAGGGTAAAAAGAAAACGTTTGTTCCAAAAAGTCTTACTATTAATGAAGATACTAGTCAATCTGTGTTTCATGTAAGCGTAAAATATCTTTTTGAAGATCAAAAAAAAAGGTCTAAAAAAGGACGTCATTATTTTGAAATAGATTATCGCGGTAACTTTATATTATCAAAAAAAGAC